>JAITVF010000080.1 GCA_031285945.1 Oscillospiraceae bacterium | reverse complement strand
CTTTACAACCGCCGCACGGCTGCGGCTTACCGCTTTGTAAAGGAGCAGGTAGGCAGCGGGGAGATTGGGCGGCTTCTGCGCGCCACATGGCTGGCCACCTTTCATTTTCGTGGGGATGCTTACTATAGGTCCGGAACATGGCGGGGCACATGGGAGCTGGAGGGCGGCGGCCTGCTCATGACACAGGCGGCCCACCAGCTTGATTTGCTGCAATGGATTTGCGGGAGTCCTGAGGTGGTAACGGCTTGCTGCCGGACTGTAGACCGGAAAATCGAAACGGAAAACGAAGCGACCCTGCTTCTGCGTTTTCCTAGCGGAGCCACGGGGCATTTTATCGCCTCTGGGCACGAGATGCCCGGCGTCAACCGCCTGGAGCTGGCCGGTACAAAGGGACATATTATCTTGGAGGATGATCGTTTTTTTACCTTGCGCCGTCTGGTAACAGATTCAGTTGATTTTTCACGGGAAAGCAGCGACCCTTTCGGCAAAGCCGGAAACACAGTATACAACCGCGAATTCCCCCCCGAGGACGACGCCGCGCAGCATGCGGCCACCCTGCAAAACTTTGCCGATGCGGTACTTTACGGCGCGGAGCTCGTTTGCCCGTTGGAGGAAGGCGCGGCGTCTCTGAAAATCATATTGGAGGCATACCGTAATACTATTCCCGCAAAAAGCTGGTAGCTTAAACTGTTTAAACAGTATTGATATGCTTATGCTTGTCGACAGCGAAAAAAAGTAATGGAGGCAGACCTGTGATTTTTGATAAAATAGAACACCGGGCGTTTTACGGCAATAAAAGCAAGCTTGCCGAGCTGCTTTTATATATGTCAAAAATAACAATTGAGAATTTTCCCGGGGAAACGGTGAGACTTGACGGAGACCGGCTTTATGCGAACCCGGTTCGTTTAGCGACCAAACTCGAGGAAGAATGCCGCTTCGAGTCACACCGCCGTTACGCGGACGTCCATTATATTGTTGCCGGCCGCGAAAAAATTGTTGTCAAGGATATCGGACAAGTCTGCGTTTGCCAGACATACGACCCACAGGATGATATTTGCTTTTACAATGGCGAGGGCGGAGTGGCTTGCATTTTAGAGCCCGGTTGTTTTCTTGTCTGTTATCCCCAGGACGCCCACAAAGTTAACATAGCCGTGGACGGGCCTGAAACTGTGACAAAGCTCGTAGGTAAATTTGAATTATATTGAATTATAAGGTAACGCGGAGCAGTATTAGCAACCCAACTACTAAGATTTTTGTACCGGATGGCCACAGACGCGCCCGTCGCTTTTGTTGCGGCGGAAATTGCCGCTGTGACTTATGAACAAACGTCCAGAAGTGGCGGGATTGAATCATCTTCTTTTGGGTGGTATAATTGGGGTAGATTAACAAGTAAAGAAATGTTTCGCAAGGTGGGATTTGTATATACCTGCTACTACTCGTATTAGGAACATACATCACATTGGCACTGTTGCTATTTAGGTCTAACGGGGGCATTAAGAAATTCACCAATCTTTTTAAGTTGTTATTGCTTACTATACCGATGCTGTATTTGACATATTTATGCTGTTTTGGTGTCGTTACTGAAGAACTTCAGCTAAGACAGTTGGGTGACTATCGTGTTTCAAGCAGTAATGCACATATGTTAAGACTACAGGACAAGAGTGATAATGTTTATTGGGGCATTGGCAACGTAAGTATTTTTGATACGGAATATCCTATCAAAGTTGTGTATCTAAATCATTTGAACTATGTATATTCCGTTTCAGAATATGATGCTTTAGGAAAAGCATATCACGAGGTGTACAATCATAATGTCTACCTGATTATTTTAACCCTACCTCTTATTCTGAGTCTCTTAGCTATATGGAAATTCACGCCCAAAATCGAACACAAAAAATAAATTTAAGCGGGAACTGCCGCTGTGACTTATGAACAGGCGTCCAGAAGTGGCGGGATTGAATCATCTTCTTTCGGGTGGTATAATTGGGGTGGGTTTGAAAGAAAACATGACATATTAGAGGGCCGAGAAGTGAAAAAGAAGATAATCATCGCTGTAGTTTTTATTTGTGCAATCGGTATATCGTTCTATATCGGTTGTCGTATGGGCTATAATTTTGGAGAAGCTCTCTATAACACAAATATCCGTATTGGAAAGTCATTGTCTATTGATGTACCGAGCAACATTGCGGTGAATGCGGATTATATAGAAAGCGTTTGCGATGGTGAGTTGAATTATAAAGGTGTTGAAAAATATCCCGAACCGTTTTTGGATTTATGTGATCGCAAAGAAATAGATCGGTTGATTCGTTATATGAGCCATATGAATTACAAAATTGCTCCGGGCAAGTATGAGCTATCCACCGCAGATTATGCAGAAATTATTATTGCTACTTTGAAATTTGAACCAGATATTTGATAAATACAGTTTTTATCAAGAAGTCCGATAACCTAAACGGACGCCTAAGAGCCTGTATTTACAGGCTCAGCAGCCGTCTTTGCTCTGTGAATACAGGTTCTTAAAGCAAACGCGCAAGGAGGAATACTCTTGAATGACCGGCAGCTAAAATACATACTTACCCTTGCCGAAGAGGGCAACATGACCGGCGCGGCGCAAAAGCTGTATATTAGCCAGCCTTCGCTGAGCAACATGCTTGCCGGCGTAGAAAACGAGCTGGGGGCCGTGCTGTTCGAGCGCAAGACCGCGCGGATGACCCTTACGCCGGCCGGGCGCTGCTATGTAGAGGCTGCCAAGAGCATTCTGCGCATTAAGAGCGACCTTGAGCGGCAGCTTGGCGAGGTGCGGCAGCACACCCGCGGCCATATTTCTATTGGCTGCGGACGGCAGATTTGCACATTTTTATTTCCGCTTATTATACCGGCCTTTCGGCGCAGCTACCCCGGGCTGACAGTTCATTTGTTCGAAGACTCGCTTTCGGTGCTGCAAAAAATGCTGCTGGACGGCGAGCTCGACTTTGTATTCAGCTACGAGGAGATGCACGGCGAGCAGCTATGCTGCGTCCATTTTCTTGACGAAGAGGCTGTGCTCTTTGCGCCGCCCGGTTTTTGTTTGGATACGGCGAGGCAGGTCGAGGGGCGCAGACTCCCCGTAATTGATTTTAAAGAGCTGGACGGCAAGCCCTTTGTTCTGTACAAAAAAGGGAACCGCCTGCGCGAGCTTACCGACCGCGTATTCGAGACGTTTGCGTGTACTCCCGAAATTGTACTTGAAACCGACAATTGGCAAACCTGCATTGGCATGACCGCCGCCGGCGAAGCTTTTTCTATATTGCCCTCGCACACTATTCTGGATAACGCAGCCAAAACGCCTATTTTGGCCTATTGCCTTGAGGGGCAGCATACACGCTCGCTGCATATATGTTACCGCAAGGCCGTACCAGCTAAGATTGCCGCCGATTTTATTGAGTTGGCCAAGCAGGCAATAAGCGACGCGCCATAGCCTTCTTGCGCAGAAATTACAGGGCGCCCTAAAGCGAACGGCCCGCGCCGTTCTGCTTTGGGGCACCCTGTTACACACAGATTCCCCCAAAAATTATAAATAAAAATATAATTATACTACTCCACGATTAAAATGCTTTTATAATATTACTCTATCGCTTCCCCCGCCAGAGGCGGGGAAAGCGATAGAAAGAAGTATTTTAAATGCGGAATAGTATTAGAAACCAAGAAACCGGCAAGCGGCAAGCGCCGCTACCGCGCCGTCGGCAACAGCGGTAGTGAGCTGCCGCACTTGCTTTGCGCGGCAATCTCCGGCTATAAAAACGCCACCGGTACGGGTTGTGCAGTCTTCGCCGGATTCGAAATAACCCTGCGCGTCAAGCGCGGCGACTGTGCCGAAAATTTCGTTTTCGGGAGCCATGCCTATGGCGACAAAGGCGCCGCCACATCTAAGCTCGCTTTTTTCGCCGGTTTGCGCGTGTATAAGACGCAGCCCGGCGAACCGGCCTTCTTCTAACAATACTCCATCAACCAGGGTGGAAAAGACCGTGCTTGTGTTTGGCTTGGCTTCAACTGCTTCGCGCAGTTTCATTTCGGCTGTGTAACATGGCAGGTTTTGAACAATAGTTACGCTTTCGCCTAGCTCAGACAGCAGTATGGCCTCTTGCAGCGCACTGTTGCCGCCGCCTATTACTGCCACGTGCTTGCCTTTCATAAGCGCGCCGTCGCAAACCGCGCAGTAATAAAGGCCGTTGCCCTCAAGCTCATCTTCACCGGGAAGGCCCAGCGTGCGGTGCTTGGCGCCGGTGGCCAAGATAACCGTTCGCCCACGGTAGCTAGAGCCTTCTTCGGTCTCGAGAAGCTTGGCGGGCCCTTGGTCGATAATTGCGGTTACATTGCCCATTTCTACGGCTATGTCTAGGCTCATTACCTGCTCGGTCATACGCGCGGCAAAGTCGTTGCCGCTCATAGCCAGCGACCCCGGGAAGTTTTCGACCAGGGGGGAGTGGGTGATCTGGCCACCAAAGACGCTTTTTTCTATAATACATACACGCTTGTTGGCCCTGGCGGCGTATATGGCGGCCGTCATCCCCGCAGGCCCGCAGCCGACTACAATAACATCATATATAGTTTGTTCCATGGCTTTCCTCCAAAATAAATTAGCGCGGCCATGCAGAAAAATAACTGCTGTTGTGGCGTTTTAATATTTATACTATTCCGCATTTAAAATACTTCTTTCTATTGCTTCCCCCGCCTTTGGCGGGGGAAGCAATAGAGTAATATCATAAAAGCATTTAATTTGCGGATTAGTATTAATATTTAGGTGTACGGTTCTTATAACTTTTAGGGTTCCTCGCCGGTATATACTGCTTACCGGGAGGAACCCCCAGTTGAACTGCGATGCTTTTACTTTGCGAGCATGTCTTTCCAGTCTGCCGGCAGGACTATTTTGCGCGTAACGGGGTAGCCTATGCCCCCGCTTTGCATAAACGCCTTGCTCTGGTTGCGGTCGGGGTCGCCGCCGACTATAATCTGCACCGAGCCAGGCGACGGGAAGGACTTGATAAGACGCTCGGGGTCGCAGGATTCGCAATATTCCTTGGGCAGCCTGCCCGCGTTTACTTCTTTGCAAAGATCGAGATATTTGCCGTTAAACTCCCGCCCGTGCTTTTCGATATAAGCCGCTTTTTCTTTTATGTTTTCGTGCATATAGGCGCTTATATCCGCCTTGGACCAGCCGTCCTTGGCAATGATTCTGGCTACCGCGGGGCTTATCATAAACAGTGGGGCCAGAACAGTAAAGTATACGCCCCATACCGCATATGCAGAGCAGGATCTGCGGGCCATGCCTTCGGCAATAGTTTCCACGTGCTCTAGGGCCGTACTGCCCGCGCTGTAGGTGGGGGGGCTTACATATGCCGAGCTCATAACGGTCACGGTGTTATCGCCCTTGGCAAAGCCGTGGTCAACGCTGAAGGGGGTCCAGCCTATTTCTTGTACTACGTCTTCGTTTTCGGCAATGGCTACGTTCATGCTCTGGCCTATGCTGCCTTTATCTCCCACGCCGGGCGGCAGACGAAAGCCGGCGACATTGCGCAAAAAGAGCTTTAAGAACCGCCCTATGCTGGTATTGGCACGCCGCCCAAAGCGCAGGATTCCCTGACCGCAGTTAAAATCAAGCTCTTTTGTAATTGGCCCCGTAACTATTACCAAGGGCTCCCATCCCGGAGTGCTGCCTACGTCTCTGGTCTGGAATACAGGATCGGAAATCGCGTCGGCTATTCCGAGCAGAACAGGCATATACTCGGGCCGGCACCCGGCCATGACGCCGTTGACGGCAACGTTCCAAACGGTCGCTTCACGCTGCTCGTGGGGCAACAGGCTTATAATTTCGTCGGGAGAGCGCTCGGTAAATTTTAGGAACGCTTCTATCTTTTCGGCGGTTGGCGGAACAATGGGGAGCCCGTCGGTCCACAGGCGCTCGTAAAAATAATCGTTGACAGCGTCGAGATCTCCCCGGAAGATAACATCTCGCTTTTCTGGCTCGGCGCTCTCCGGCTCCTGTGTCTCTTGCGCCGGTGCAGCGGTTAGCGAGCGGATGACGTTTTCCATTAGGGCGGTTTCGACTTTTTCGACCAGCTGTTCCATAGAATCCGTCATCATAGTGCCGGGATACTCCGCTATGGCAAGTCCGGGCATGCCCTGGCTTTTGGCTACCAGCTTGCCTTGCTGCATAAACCCAGAAATAACAATTGAAGCAGTGGGGAAACCGCAACGCTCAACGGCGGCCGATACCCGCAACACGGCGGGTGTACAGGCCCCTCAAGCCGCTACCCCGGCAATAATGGCGTCGCAGCCTTCTTTTTCTAGCAGCTCCTTAAGCCCGGGGTGCTTTTCGAGCTCATATCCGTTAACCCGCGGGTCACGGAAGTTGCCAAAAGTTTCGTATGTGACGAATTTAATATCGGGATAACGTTTTTTTAGCGCAACCCTCAGCGCGGGGAATATATCGTCCCCCCGGTAGGACATGTGGGACAGCTCGCAGATAGTCTTGCCGTTCAGGTCGGGCAGGCGGGGCGCGAGTGAGGATTTTTGGACGCCCAGCTTACCAAGCGGCCAGACAACGTTGTAGTTAGACATAGCAGTAAGACTCCTTTCTATTATTAGCTTTTTAGTAATTAGCGTTTTAGTAATTAGCGTTTTAGTAATTAGCTGTGTTATATAATGCCCATGGCTTTACACACGATAGGGAAAATAATGCTGATCTCTATAAGCATCAGCGCGCCGCCTATGCGGGTAGAAATGGTGGCAAAGGCCAGCAGCTCGAGCCGGTCGGCTATGGCGAGCATCTGTATATCGCCCGAGGCCCCGATATTGCAGGCGCACATGGCGGCTGTGAGCGCCCCTTCGTAGCGGTAGAGCCCCAGCAGCTTGCTGCCGATCATAGCGCCCGCAATAGCGCCTATAAAAGTAATAAGAATAATTATAATAGTGCCGGCGTTGAGCACCGAAGAGAGCGAGGTCCCGCCAGAAGAGCTAAGCCCCACCGCCGTTGCCAGTACGACAACAATGTTCTTAATGGCAAACTGAGACCAATAATGGGTGGCTTTGCAGATTTCGTCGGGCAGCAGGCCGGTGCCTTTTAGAACAATGCAGACGATAATGGCCATTGCCACATAAATTATCTGCGGGATTACGCTGGAAAGAACAGACCCCAGCACCATAATGGCTGCCGAAACGAAAATGCCCGCGCCCAGCTGCGAATAATCGGCCGATGAATCCTCGTAGGTAGCCATATTTTCGCGGGCCTTTTTAAGGGCTTCGCTTTCGCGCTGAAGTATTTGGCCGTTGCCGTTGCCCATAAGCCCCGGGAGCTTATCGGCCAGAACTCTCATGACAATAACAAGGGCGGTAGCAAGATAAGTTCCTATCATGGCAACGGCCAGCATAGTACCGCCAATAGAGCTGACGTCCTGACCCAACACCTGCGAATACAGGGCGGGCAGCGTAGCTATAGCGCCGCTTGTGCCGCCTGTCATGCAAGGCGCGGCAATAAAAAAGATTGCGTCGTAAAGGCTGGTGCCGGTAAGCATGGCGGCCAAAAACGCGCAGGCCAGGGCGCAAAGCTGCGAAATTATTAAAACGGGAACGTACCGCACCACGCTTGCCAGCAGCATCTTACGGTCCATTGCCAAAATGGACCCTACCAGCACCGCCGTGACAAACACCATCTGGAAGCCGCCGTCCATAAGGAACTTGCTGCTTTCGGCGGCAAATTCGGGCAGAATACCCGTGCGGTAAAGCAGGGTAGAGCCAAACAGCGGCAGCAGCAGGTGACCGCCTACCTCGCGCAGGAGCGGCAGCGTAGACCCCAGCCACGACAGCAGCCCGCCCGCCGCCATTAGTATAGCTATCATGCCTACAAATCCGGGGGGCAGCATGTTAAAACGCGCCGCCACAAGCACCATTAACGCAATGGGGATAAAGTACTTAATATGCACACCGAACATTCCGCGCACCAGGCGCGGCAGGTACCATTTGGTCTTTGTCTGAATCAAAACATTACCTCCTCTACGGTCTTGAATGGCCTTGCTTTGTTAATTTTTTATAAAATAGCCGCAATATGATTATAAATAATGATTGCTATACTGTAAAATACCAAATTTCCTATTGCCGCGATAGTATATTGTCTATTATAGCTTTTGGTTATTCACGCCCGGCATTTTATAGCGCTTACTATAAATTAAAAGCTATAATATTTATAAAATAAATAGCATTTTATAAATATTATAGCTTAGATTAGCAGAGCCTGTGCTTTTTTAAATATTACAAGCTTTCTAAAAACAGCCGGCGGACCATGGCAATTAAGTCTTTCATAACTTTAGGGATATAGGCGTTCTGGCGGTAGCATAGCCAGATGTGCCGGTCAAAGCGTTTTTCAAGGGCGTATTTGTCGAACGCCTGCCCAAACATACCCGAGTCGGCGTCGGGCAGCACCGTACAAGCTATGCCGCTTTCTACCAGACGTATGCTGGTTTGCCAGTTATCGGTCTCGAGTATAATATTGGGGAAAAACCCCAGCTCCGAAAAAATAAGGTCCTGCATTGCGCGCAGCCCGTGGCCGCGCTTCATAAGCACAAAGTTGCAGTGCTTAAGGCAGCAGAGATTTACGACGGGCAGCGCTCGGCCCTCCTGCGCGGGCAGGGTCGCCGCCGCGGCGCCTTTGGGGACCAGCAGGATATATTCCTGCGCGGCAAGCTCCTCGTAGCACAGCGTGGGGTTGTCGCTGTGTCCGCCGTAGAGCAGCAGGTCCAGCCGCCCGGCCAGCAGCTCGTTTTCGAGCACAGCGCGGGAGTCCTCGGTTATGTGAAAATCCACGCCGGGGTAGAGAGTCATAATCTGGGGAAGCAATAAAGGTATGACAAAGGGCGAGTGCTGCGGCCCGCAGCCTATGCGCAGCCGCCCGCTGCGGGAGCTGTCAATATCAGTTACCAAATTATTAAGATCTTCTAGCGTAGAGAGTATGCTTTCGGCGGACTCGATGTATTTTTCGCCCACATAAGTGGGAATCATAGGCGAGACGCTGCGGTCGAACAGCTTTGCACCCAATTCTTCCTCTACATGGGCAACCAGGCTGCTAAGGGAGGGCTGGCTTATAAACAGCTTCTGCGCCGCCGCCGAAATATTGCCCTCTTTTGCTATTGCAAGTATATACCGCAACTGCCGGTCGGTCACGTTATCACTCTCCCGTTTCACGACTGCCATGCTATAGATAAAATTCTATAGTCATTATAATTTAATTAGTATTTTACATATAATTATAAGCATAATATAATAGGATTGCAACATCAAAGAAGAAATATATTAATTCCGCTAAGCGCTAAGGAGGATCTTTTGTGAATACTTGTAAAATCCTCATGCCCATTGGCAGTATGGGCGCCGGTTTTAACCCGGAAACTTTTGCAGCCGGTATGGCCCTGGGACCGGACGTTATTGCAGTTGATGCGGGCTCTACAGATTCCGGACCGGGGTATCTTGCGAACGGCATGTGCAAGTATACTAGGGCCATGCTTAAAAGCGACCTGAGCATAGCCGTGCTGGCCGCAAAAAAAGCGGGAATACCATTTTTTGTCGGAAGCTGTGGAACCTGCGGGACCGACAACATGGTAGACCTATGCGCCGAGCTTGTAGAGGAAATCTACAAAGAAAATGGCCTGACCGGTAAAATTGCCAAGATATACTCGCAGCAAACGGCCGACATAATTAAGAAAAAGTGGGACGAAGGCAAAATAAGGGCGCTTGATGGAGCCCCCGGGGTTTGCCGCGAAACCTTTGACGAGTGCACCAACATAGTTGCGCTGCTGGGCGCCGAGCCCTTTATTAAGGCCTGGCAAAACGGTGCGGACGTGGTGCTGGGGGGCCGCGCTACCGACACGGCCAATATTGCCGCTATGGCCGTTTATAAGGGCTGCAACACGGCGGCGGCCTGGCACGGCGCAAAAACGGTGGAATGCGGCGCTCAATGCACCGACACTTCTGAGGACAAGGGCGTTTTTTTAACGGTGGACGAAGAAGGCTTTACAGTTACGCCGCTTGGCGAAAAAACCCGCTGCACGCCTTATACTATTTCGGCTCACCTGCTCTACGAAACGTCCGATCCCACCAGGCTTACCGAGCCTTCGGGGTCTTTTCTTACAAAGGACGCCGTTTATACCCAGCTGCCGGACGGCCGCTCGGTGCGGGTAATCGGGTCTACCTTTGAGCCTGCCGCTAAATACACCATGAAGCTGGAGGGCGCGGGCATAGTAGGCTACCAGAATATAAGCTTAGTAGGCATTACCAACCGCAAGGTGCTTGCCGACCCGGAAACCTGGATAAAAAATATAAGCGCCTATGTGGACAAGTTTATACGCAAGGTTGGAATTGACCCCGGGGACTATTCTTTTAACTTTAAGGCCTACGGCTACAACGCCGTAATTGAGGGCCCGGTACCTGTAGGGACTCCGCCGCCGCGAGAAATAGGCATGCTGCTTACAGTAACCGCTAAAACGCAGGAGCTGGCCACGCAGATCGCAAAGATTTTTAACCCCTACCTGCTGCACTTTCCCGCTGACCTTAACGAAGATCTGCCAAGCTTTGCCTTCCCGTTTTCGCCTGTGGATATTCCGCGGGGCGCTACCTGTGAGTTTAAGCTGCTGCACGTGGTGGAGTGCGACGACCCCTTTGAGCTTGTCCGATTCGAATACGTAGAGATTGAATAAAGAAAGGGTGAAAACTATGCCAATGGTTCAGGATATTGCCATGGAGGTGCGCTCTAAAAACGCGGGGCCCTTTTGGGTGACACTGGAAATCTTCTGCAAAGATGACGAGGCGTATCAAATCATCAAAAATTCGCCTAACGTAACAAAAGAAAAAGTTGCCGAAACTTATATGGTGAACCCGGAGCAGATTAAATGCTTTTACTGCGACAGCATTTATGTAGCCAAGTTTTCCTTCCCGCGGCCCAAGCCCTCGGGCCACAAGTACGAAAACGACATGCACACGGGGCAGCAGTATATCCGGCTGGCGGAATTGGAGGTATAAATTTTGCTGAGCTTAGAACAGATGGAGGAGCTGCGCGCATTTGACGTGCCGACCGTGTGGAACGCGCTGGAGGGCTTTAAGCTGCGCCCCAACACCGTGGGATTTACCGGCCCGGGGCTATTCCTGCGCACGCCGGATAAAAAACCCATGATAGGCTATGCGGTAACAGCCAAAATTTCGGGGCTAACCCCGCCCACGGACGAACAAAAAGACATGCTGTTTGCGTATTTTGAGGACATCTATAATATGAACGTTCCCGCCGTAGCCGTAATGCAGGATATAGACGCGCGGCCCATAGGCTCCTTTTGGGGAGAGGTGCAGGCCACAACCTGCAAGGCGCTGGGCGCTGCGGGCACCCTTACCCACGGCGGAGTGCGGGATCTGAACGAGGTTGGGGCGCTGGGGTTTAGCTTTTTTTCTACCGATATTATGGTGGCGCGCGCCGAATCGCACCTTATTGAGCGCGGCGGCACAGTTCATATTTGCGGCATGGAGGTTGCCCCGGGAGATTTAGTTTTTGCCGATACGCACGGGGCTATAACCATACCGGCCGAGGCAGCGCCTACACTTGCTGCGGCGTGCAGGCGCGTTGCCGATGCGGAGCTGTTTGTGCTGGAGCCCTGCCGCAAGGCAATTGAGAGCGGCGTTAAGCCCACCCCCGCCGAGCTGCGCAAATGGCGCGGCGAAATGGCAAAGCATAAATAAGAGCCAAACGCTTGCACAGAACAGGGGAATTCGCAATAGCGGCCATAGAATTTTTTTGAGCCAGACTAGGGGGGAAACATCATGTACACGGTAGTTGTGGGCGTTATAATGCTTTTGGTGTTTATGGGTCTTATACTGTCCAAGCGTATTAGCGCTTTAACTGCGCTTGTGGTTGTTCCGGTTGTCTTTGGGTTCATAGCGGGCTACGGGACCGATACTTTTAAATTTGCCGTTCTGGGCATGATTGATTCAGAAATAGGCGCAACGGTTGCCATGTTGGCTTTTGCCATACTGTATTTTGGCATAATGCTCAATACAGGGCTGTTTGACCCCTTAGCCGGTCTTGTGACCAAATTTATGAAAGGGGACCCGTTGCGCGTTATTGTCGGCACCGCTATTCTGTCAACGCTGGTTTCGTTAGACGGTGACGGAACAACTACGGTAATGATATGCTGCGCGGCGCTTATTCCTATTTACACAAGGCTTAATATTAACAAAATATATCTTGCCGCTTTTATTATCATTCCCAACGGCGTAATAAACATGCTGCCGTGGGGCGGCCCCACGGCAAGGCTGCTGGCGGTTATTCCGCTAGACCCCAACGAGATGCTTTTGCGGCTTCTCCCACTCATGGGAATCGGCCTTGTTGCTGCCTTTATCATGGCGTTTTACTTCGGCTTTCAGGAGCGCAAAAGGCTTGGCATTGCCGATATCTCTATGGAGTCTGCGCAAACTAGGCTGGACGAAGAAGAGCAGGAACTGCGCAGGCCCAAAATGATTTGGTTTAACTTGTGTCTTACCGTTCTTTGCATGATCGCTATCATCGCAGTGGGCATTCCCGGGCCGCTGGTGTTCGCCATTTCCTCTTGCATTGCCTTAACGGTGAACTACCGCGATCTCAAGCTGGAGCGGCGTGTAATTGAACGCAACGCAGAAGGAATTGTAACTGTTTGCGTTATGATTCTGGGCGCGGGCGTCTTTATGGGAATGCTTAGCCAGTCGGGTCTGGCCAACGAGATGGCGGGTGCGCTGATTTCGGTAATCCCTGAATCGTGGAGTGGTTTCTTTAACTTTATTATTGCTGTCATTAGCGCCCCCGCCGTGTGGATATTGAACAACGACGCGTTCTACTTTGGCATAGTGCCTGTCTTGGCTAAAACCGCCGCTGCTTATGGATATTCCGACATGCAGATTGGGCTCGCCACCCTGATTGGCCAAAGTGTGCGCGGATGCAGCCCTGTTATCGCGTCGCTGTACTTTTTAGCCTCATACCTAAAAATCGAGTTTAGCGATTTCCAGAGAAAGATGATTCCGATCAGCCTTTTTAGCTTTGCGTTTTACCTGTTGGGCGGGGCGTTTTTGGGGATTTATACGCCGGCGTAATGATACCCCAATAAGCCCTAATACTATTGCGCATTTAAGATACTTCTTTCTATTTTTCCCCCGCCTCTGGCGGGGGAAAAATAGAGTAATATTATAAAAGCATTCTATATGTAACAGGAGGGTTTAAGAATGGCCCAAGCCCAAATAGTACTTACGCCTACAGAATCTAAAAAGCTTATAGCGCATGCCGTTTTAAAGCTTCCGGAGGTGCGGCTTTCCCTTGAAGAAGGGATTCTGGCGCTGCACCCCAGCAGCAGCACCTGCTTTATTTTTGAAGAGCTGACGGGTTGCAGGCCGGAGGGCCTTTGGGTGTGCGGCGTTATTGCCCCAAGCGGCCTTACCGGTTCCCGCGAGGCCGAAGAAATGATAAGAGCGCGCGGAGGGGGAAAAGATTCTCGTGACCCGCGAAAGGTGTCGAGGCAGACGTGGGTGTTTAAGCGCGGAGTTCTTCAGCAAGCCGCGCCGCTCGGCGAGATTCTTGACGGCATGGGCGAGAATGACGTCTATGTAAAGGGCGTAAACGCGGTGGATGCCCAGGGCAACGCCGGAGTACTGTTTGCCAACCCCGCCGGCGGTGGCGGGACTATAGGGCGGGTACTGTCGGCGCGGCGCAATAAAAATTTTAACATAATTTTGCCCGCGGGGTACGAAAAGCTTATTCCCGGCTCTGTAAAAGAGGCGTGCCACGCGGCCGGACGCACGGCGGAGCTGGCAATGGGTCTGCCCTGCGGGCTTTACCCCGTGGACGGAAAAATTATAAACGAAACAGACGCGATTTCGCTTTTGTATGGCGTAAAATCTTGTGTAATCGCGGCGGGGGGACTTGGTGGCGCCGAAGGCGCTGTGGTGCTGGCCCTACAGGGCGAACAAGAGCATATAACAGCGGCCTTTGCCGGGATAGGCGGCGTAAAAGGGGCAAAGCTTCCGGAATTGCAGGTAAGCCGTGCGACGCGGTGGGATGAAGTAGTATAAGCCTATAGCAATTGTAAGAAATGAGCGGAAAAGGTCTTATCTACAATTGCTATAGCGGTCATGGCCATCCGGCTCGCCACCTGCGGGCGGCAACCGCCGGATATGGCCGATAGAGCAATGCGCGCCATACGGCATCGAATTTCCGGTTATTTTGGCGCATTGCTCTAAGTCAGTATAATGGCGCGCCGAGCAGCGACGCGGCTTAAACCATAGGCCGTTTTGGCTGTTCCAAAAGCGCCTTCCACTGCGTTTCGATCACAGATATCCTGATATTCCTGACGCTAGCCTGTTTCGAGAGTTCCTGATTCTTCGGTTGTCTGCCAAGAGCCGGGCCGATTTGTAGCCAGAATCGCCGCGCTGCTGGAATCTGTAGATGTAAAAATCACGCATGAAGTCGTGTATTTTTGGGAAGCTGCGAATGGGCGCGGAGAATTGCGCCACCGAACCCCCATACACATTTTTCCGCCTGCGAGAGCTTTATGGCCGTAGGATTTCAGTAGAACGAGTTATAGGGAAACTGTCGCTATATCGCAGCACTCTGTAATACCGAGCCGCGCGAGTACGCTTCGATAGGGTTCCGCATTCCCGGAGGTGTAAATGGAAAGGCGGCCTTTTTCCTGATGATTGGCGGTCTGCGGTTCTCGCAGGAAGGAGATAACTGCCTTTGCCTGTTCTTTCGCGGGATTTAAAAAGGTGACGTCTGGAAAACAACGCTGAAAGATATCTTCGACAATTGGGAAATGAGTGCATCCGAGAATGACATGATCGAGCGGTTCGTGAGCAAGCAGCGCCCCCAGCTCGGTCTTTATCTCTTCCTCGATTCGGGCTTCACTTGCGCCCGAATCCACAAGAGACGCCAGAAGGTGACTGCCCTTCCCGTAAATCTTGAGCCGCGGATTATGGGCTTGGATGAGACGCGTGTAAATCTGTGTGGAAATGGTAAACTCAGTGGCAAACACCCCCACTTGGTCGAGACCACTTTGCGTGACAGCTTCTGCCACCGGGGAAACAATCCCTAAAAGGGGGATATCCACTTGGAGCGCAAGCGGCTCCGCCAGTGCCGATATGGTATTGCAGGCAATCGCCGCCACCTTGCTCCCTTTCTGCTGCAGAAAACGCAGCATGGAAAGAGCCAACGCAAAAATATCTTCTTGCGCGCGGTTGCCGTAAGGGCAATTGGCACTGTCCCCCAAATAAACAATATCCTCGCCGGGGCAGAGCTTGACAAGCTCTCGAACCAGGGTGAGCCCACCCACGCCGGAATCCATTATGCCGATGGGAGCTGTGTTGTTCACACGATCGCCTGCCTTTCTTATGGATATAAAATACAAAAATTTACTACAGTATAGAGAATATACGCGCATATGTCAATCGTGCCTTTGCGCCGGGCACGTCAATCTCA
>JAITVF010000178.1 GCA_031285945.1 Oscillospiraceae bacterium | reverse complement strand
ACGCCTCTGTTTTCGCCGAGGGCGCGCCCTTTATCCGGCGGCTGGCTTCGGCCTCCCACGTGGAAATCGGCAACTCCTTCGACGCCGAGGGCTGTGTTCAGGTCATAACCGACTCTGCGAGAATTTTCCTTCCTCTCGCCGAGCTCATAGACACCCAAAAGGAAAAATCCCGCCTGAATAAAGAGCGGCAAGCCGCCGAAAAAGAGATCAATATGCTCGAATCCAAGCTCCAAAACTCAGGCTTTGTTGAAAAAGCCCCGGCCGCGGTGGTTGAAGGGGAGCGCGAAAAGCTCGCGCGAGCCGCCAAACGCCTCGCGAATATAATCGAAAGCCTGGAAGAGCTGGAATAGCTCTTGGGTGATATTTACGCCTCAATTATATCAGTTTGGCTGCTGTGTTTTTAAAAAAGCGCCTGTCATTACGACAGGCGCTTTTTCTTAACGCTTAAGCGCAAAAAACACGTCTCCCCCGCCTTGGGCAAGGGAGACGCATAAAATCCCTACTTCATAACGGTTACGAGCACTGCCTTTTGGGCGTGGAGCCGGTTTTCGGCCTCGTCAAAGATTTCGGGATGCCCGGCTATGATTTCGGCGGTAATCTCCTCGCCGCGGTGGGCAGGCAGGCAGTGCAGAACCATGGCGTCGGGCCTTGCGAGGGCCATCAGCCCGCCGTTTACCTGGTAGCCCTCAAAGGCCTTGCGCCTCGCCTCGGCCTCGCCCTCCATGCCCATAGAGGCCCATACGTCGGTGTAGATAACGTCGGCGTCCTTAGCGGCTTCGCGGGTATCCTCGGTCAGGGTGAAGGAATCGGGGTAATCCTTTGCGAAATCGAGCGCCTCCTTTGAAGGCGGGTAGCCCGCCGGGATAGCGAGGGTTATATCCATCCCGGTTTTGAGGCAGCCGACTATCAGGGAATTGGCCATGTTGTTGCCGTCGCCGATATAGCCGAGCTTAAGGCCCTTGAGCACGCTCTTGTGCTCCCTTATGGTCATGAGGTCGGCCAGCACCTGGCATGGGTGCCAGCTGTCGGTAAGACCGTTGATTATGGGGATTGTGCCATGCTCGGCAAGCCCCTCGACATCGCTCTGGGCAAAGGTGCGGATCATTATTGCGTCAAGATAGCGCGAAAGCACCTTGGCAGTATCCTCAATGGGCTCGCCTCTGCCAAGCTGCATCTCGCTCGCCGATAAGAACAGGGGGCTTCCGCCCAGCTGGTGCATACCCACCTCAAAGCTTACCCTTGTGCGTGTCGAGGCCTTCTGAAAGATCATACCCAGAGTTTTGCCCGCGAGATGTGGATGCGCAATCCCCCGCTTTTGCTCGTACTTGAGCTGGTCGGCAAGATTTAACAGGCTTATTATTTCATCGCAGGTAAGATCAAGCAGCTTTAGCAGGTGTTTCATAAAGTATTCTCCCCTTAGTTTGGCTGTTAATATTGCTTATAGATTACATCATGTTTGCATGATGTAATTGGCCGTCTTCGGCGGTTGCCGCCGAAGCGGCGAGCCGAAGGGCCGTTTTGCTTATTACATCATGTTTACTCAAGGCAGCTCTTTAGCACGGCAAGGCCCTCGTCCATTTCTTCGGTCGTCATGGTCAGGGGGGGCAAAAAGCGGAGCTTGTGCTTCGCGGTTATTACTACCACGCCCTTTTTAAGGCAGGCGGCCACTATTTCGGTGTTTACAAGGCCATCCTTAAGCTCGGCGCCCAGCATCATCCCCCGGCCCGAAACGCCCGTTATGCCGGGAAGGGCAAGCAGCTTTTCTTTGAGGTATTCGCCTTTTTGGGCGACCTCGGCGAGAAAGCCCTCGCTGAGTATCTCAAGAACCGCGCAGCCGCCGGCGCAGCAGACAGGGTTGCCGCCAAAGGTGGAGCCGTGATCCCCCGCGCCCAAGACCTTCTCGGTCTTCTCGCCAAAGAGCACAGCCCCTATGGGCAGCCCCCCCGCAAGGCCCTTGGCCAGAGTCACGACGTCGGGCGAAAGACCGTAGTGCTCAAGGCAGAGGAATTTCCCCGTGCGGCCCATCCCCGTCTGGATCTCGTCGGCCAGCAACAGCACGTCATTTTCTCTACATATGGCGGCTATTTCGTCTGCGAATTCTTTTGTCAGGGGAATTACCCCGCCCTCTCCCTGAATGCATTCGAGCATTATCGCGCCGACCCTGGAAGTGAGCTTTTCGCGCAGATCCTTTATATTATTGGCCTCGGCATAGACAAAGCCCTCGGGGAAGGGACCGAAGTTCTTATGCAGAGAATCCTGCCCGGTGGCGGCAAGGGTCGCTATCGTCCTGCCGTGGAAGGAGCCTGTCAGCGTCAGGATAGTGTCGCGCCTGCCGGGGTAGTTATCCGACATGTATTTTCTGGCGGTTTTAATGGCTCCCTCGTTGGCTTCGGCGCCCGAGTTGCCAAAGAAGACCTTCTTCATCCCGGTGCGGCGGCAAAGCCCTTCGGCCAGCCTTGCCATAGGCTCGGTGTAGTAGTAGTTGGAGATGTGGGCCAGCCGGTCGATCTGGCTCTTTACCGCCTCCGCCCAGATTGGATTCCCGTATCCCACCGAAGCTACGCCGATGCCGGAGGAAAAATCTATAAGCTCCCGGCCGCCGCAATCAAAAAGGCGGTGGCCCTCCGCCTTGGAAACGCCGAGGGCGTAGCGCGAATAGGTACCCGCGATATAGCCGGAGTCAAGCTCTTTGAGGGCTTCAAATTTCATATAAAAGACCTCCTCGCAATTAAGTTATACTATTCCGCATTTAAAATACTTCTTTCTATTGCTTTCCCAGCCTCTGGCGGGGGAAACAACAGAGTAATATTATAATGGCATTTTATTTGCGGATTAGTATTAGTTGTCGGTCTGCCGGCCGCCAACGGTCATACCCGCCGATCCCGTTATACCTCAAACATCGTGCCTATGCCCTCGTTAGTCATAAGCTCTATCAATATCGAGTGGGGAATGCGGCCGTCTATTATAAAGGCTTTTTTTACGCCGAGGCGGACTGCCTCGGTGCAGCTTTCTATTTTGGGGATCATACCGCCTGAGATAATACCTTCCTTAATAAGACGGGGCACCTCGCCTATGTTCACCGAAGAAATAAGGGTGGATTCGTCGTTTTTGTCAGTAAGCAGTCCCCTTACGTCGGTCATCATCACCAGGTTTTCGGCGCCCAGCGCGCCGGCGATCGCCGAGGCCGCGAGATCGGCGTTAACGTTGTAGACCTCGCCGTCCTCGCCGCAGCCTACCGTTGAGATTACGGGGATATACCCTTTTGCCAGCTGGTCGGTTATAACGGCGGTATCAACGCCGGTTATATCACCCACAAACCCGAGATCCTCTTTGCCCATAAGCTTTTTCACCCTTATCATGCCGCCGTCCAGCCCGCAGAGGCCCACTGCCCGGCCACCCGCCTGGCCCAGGAGGTTTACAAGGTCCTTGTTGACCTTGCCGCAGAGAACCATCTGTACGGCCTTTACCGTCTCCTGGTCGGTGTAGCGCAGGCCGCCTACAAAGCGGGATTCGATCCCCAGCCGGTTTAGCAGGTCGGTGATTTCGGGGCCGCCGCCGTGCACCAGCACCACCTTGATGCCGATGAGAGAGAGCAGCACCACATCGGTCATGACAGCCTCCCGCAGCTCCTGGGACTGCATGGCGTTGCCGCCGTACTTGATAACGACCACCTTGCCGAAATACCGCTGGATGTAGGGCAGAGCCTGTATCAGTACATCCGCTTTGAGGGCATTGGTTATAATTCCGCTCATGATCTGTAGTCTCCGTTTATCTTAACATAATCGTAGGTTAAATCGCAGCCCCAGGCCACGGCGCTGCCGCCCCCGTCGCCCAGCCCAACCAGTATCTCAATTTCCTCCTCGCCCAGCACGCGGGATGCCAGATCCTCAGAAAAGGGGAAATGAACGCCGTTTTCGCAGACAGTGAGCTTTCCCGCCTTTGACGCGAACTGTACCTTTACCCCGGCGGTATCAAACTCGGCGCCCGAGTAGCCCAGAGCGCATAGCACCCGGCCCCAGTTGGCGTCCTTGCCAAAGACGGCCGCTTTAAAAAGGCTTGAGCATATAACCGATTTCGCGAGGAGCTTAGCGCTCGTATCATCCTTCGCGCCGGCCACCGAGCATTCTATCAGCCGGGTTGCGCCCTCGCCGTCCCTCGCTATGGCCCTGGCGAGGTAGATGCAAATATGGGTAAGCGCCCGGACGAATATGTCGTAGCTGTCGCCTGGGGTCTCTATAAGGGCGTTGCCCGCGAGTCCGTTGGCCAGGAGGGCAGTCATATCGTTGGTGGAGGTATCGCCGTCCACGCTGACCATGTTAAACGTGTCGGGTACTACCGTTGAGAGGGCTTGTTGAAGCATGGGGGCCGCTATGGCGGCGTCAGTCGTTATAAAGGCCAGCATTGTGGCCATATTGGGGTGGATCATTCCCGAGCCCTTGGCGATAGCGCCCATTTTACACGTTTTGCCGTCCAGTACAAAGGAAACGGCAATCTCCTTTGGCCGCAGGTCGGTGGTCATTATGGCGGCGAGGGCGTCGGCGCTGCCCTTGTCGGAAAGGGCGGACGCAAGGGTGTTCATGGCCTTCTCAATCGGCGCGGGGTCAAGCGACTGGCCTATAACGCCGGTGGAGGCGACCACCACGTCCCGGTGGCCTATGTTGAGCGTTTTAGCCGCAATGGCGCACATTCTTTGGGCGACCGCTTCCCCGTCGGGGGTGCAGGCGTTGGCGTTGCCCGAGTTGCAAATAACGGCGTGGGCCCGCCCGTCGCTCAGGTTGGTCTGAGTAACGGTAACGGGCGCCGCCTTAACTCTGTTCTGAGTGTAAACGGCCGCCGCCGAGCATACGGCTTTGGAGTAAATGAGGGCAAGGTCCTTTTTATCCTTTTTTTTGGCTATGCCGCAGCGTAGCCCCGCCGCTACAAAGCCCTGCGGCGCGCAAACCCCGCCCTGTTCCGGGTTTATGGACATATGGCGTCATCCTTTCTTAACCACAGGCTCAAAAGGCCGGGGGTATCATTTCGAGCCCGGAGGTTTCGGGCAGGCCGCGGCAGAGGTTCATGTTCTGGATTGCCTGGCCCGCCGCGCCCTTTACCATGTTGTCGATAACCGAGGCGACTATAGCCCTGCCCGTCCGCTTGTCAAAATGCAGGGAAATATCGCAGTAGTTAGAGCAGCGTACGTTCCTTACGTTTACCGCTTCGCCCGCCGGCATTATCCGCACAAAGGGCTCGTCTTTATAGAATTCCAGGTAGAGTGCGTGTAATTCTTCCAGGGTGAGCGGCTTATTGGCCGACGCGTATATTGTCGAGAGTATCCCACGGTTTATGGGGAGAAGATGGGGCACGAAGGTGACGGTTAGCTTTTCGCCCGAAAGGCGACTCAGGGTCTGCTCAATTTCGGGAGTATGCCGGTGAGAGGCTACCTTGTAGGGGGAAAAGGCTTCGTTGCAATCGGGGAAATGGGTGGTCTGGGTAAGGCCTCTTCCCGCCCCCGTTACCCCCGACTTTGAGTCGATCACTATGCTGTTTGTCTCTATAAGCCTTCCCTTTAAAAGGGGCGCGAGGCCGAGAGCCGCGCTGGTGGGATAGCAGCCGGGGTTGGCGATAAGGCTCTTGCCCCTTATCTCCTCCCTAAAAAGCTCTGGGATGCCGTAAACGGCCTTATGATGCAGGCCCTTATCGGCAAATTCGCCGCCGTACCACTCCTTGTAATCTTCCTCGCTCTCGAGCCGGAAGTCGGCGCCCAGGTCGATAAAGAGCTTGCCCGCCCTGTCGCAGCGGGCAGCCGTCTCCTGAGAGAGTCCGTGGGGCAGGCTCGCGAATACAACGTCGCAGGAGCCGATCACCTCATCCTCGCAGCCCAGGGTAAGGCTTATTCTTTTTGCCATTGAGGGGTAGACCTCGGGGAGCGTTTTGCCCTCAAAGCTAACCGAGCTAATGGCCGCAAGCTCAGCGTAAGGG
>JAITVF010000150.1 GCA_031285945.1 Oscillospiraceae bacterium | reverse complement strand
GCGGTCTTTTTTCCGTCCTGCTGCGTTGTCCTCCTCAGTGGGCGTCAGCCCACCGTCGTCGTCCGCCTTGCAGGGCGAAAAAAATCCTCGCAAGTCTTGAAACGATTTTAATCGCGGAGTAGTATAACTACTACCGCTCGAATAACGGGGTGGAAAGATACCGCTCGCCGGTATCGGGCAGGATAACGACTATATTCTTTCCCTCCGCCTCAGGGCGTACGGCGATTCTGGTCGCGGCCCAAAGCGCCGCGCCGGAAGAAATCCCCACAAGGACGCCCTCCTTTTTGCCCAGAAGCCTTGCCATTTCGATTGCGTCCCTGTCCGCAACCGTTATGACCTCGTCGCAAATCCCTGCGTTTAGAGTCTCCGGGATAAAACCCGCGCCTATTCCCTGTAGCCCGTGAGGCCCCGCCGCCCCCCCCGAAAGGACCGCCGATCCAGCCGGCTCCACCGCGATAACCCGCAGGGAGGGCTTTTTGGCCTTTAAATATTCGCCTGTCCCGGTAATCGTGCCGCCGGTGCCTACTCCGGCCACAAAGAAATCCGCCTCGCCCCCGGTGTCCCTCCAGATCTCGGGGCCGGTCGTGCTCCTGTGGGCGTTGGGGTTTGCGGGGTTTGTAAACTGCCCCGCTATTATACCGCCCCGTGTTTCGCGTTTTAGCTCCTCGGCTCTCTCTATCGCGCCCGCCATACCTTTTTGGCCGGGGGTGAGTATCACGCTAGCGCCGTAGGCTTCCATAAGAAGCCTGCGCTCGGGGGACATGCTGTCGGGCATTACGATTATAAGCCGGTAGCCGCGGGCGGCGCAGACGGAGGCTAGCCCCGTGCCGGTGTTGCCGGATGTGGGCTCAATGATCACCGAATCGGGATTTAGGAGCCCTTTGCTTTCCGCATCCTCGATCATGGATTTTGCCACCCTGTCCTTTACCGAGCCCGCCGGGTTCAGGTACTCGAGCTTGGCGAGGATATTCCCCCTGAGCGAAAGCTCCCTGCCCAGGTTACAAAGGCGCAGTATGGGGGTGTTGCCTATAATTTCCGCCGCCGAATCGTAGATTTTTACCATTAGCCGTATCTCCTCTGTCGTCAGATGATATGCAACGCTTAAATTATATACCATGCCAATGGGGAAATCCAGCGCAAACAAGCCCTAATATCAATTGGCCCGGGATCATCTCCCTGATACGGCGCTTTCGGGCAGTGGGGGCGGGGCGCTGTGGGCGATGGGCCGCCAGACCCTTGCGGGGGCAAAAAAGGCCGCGAACTGCAACGGAATCCAGGAGGCCATAAATATGGGGTAGGTTAGCACGCCCTTAAGCATACGCCTGTCCCACATGCCCGAGGGAATAAGTACCGCGGCCGCTGTGGCCGAGGCGGTAAGCCAGGAGAGGGCAATAAGCCTTAAAAGCCCGAGAGCGGCTGGGATTATGGCGGTTGGGGCAAGGGCAAAGGATAATCCCCCCAGCAAAATCGGAACAGGCGCCAGGAGCTGAGCCATAGGGGAAAGGAAAAACATCACCGAATCAAGGGCATAGGGGTTCTTAAGAGACAAAGCCTTAACAAGCGAGGGGAGAGCCAGCCTCCCGGCCTGCATGATCCCGCTGCACCAGCGCCTGCGCTGGGTGAGGGAAAGGGAAAAGCCCAAGGGCTGCTCGTCCAGGGATACGGCCTCGGGCTGATAGTAAACCCGCTCGCCCAGCCCCGCGAGAATGGCCGCGAACTCGGCGTCCTCCGCCATGGTAGTCGTGTTCCAGCCATGAGTTTTGATAAGTACGTCCCGGCTGACGCAAAAGCCCGTTCCCACCAGCTTTGCCGAAAGCCCGCAGGACATTCTGGCCCGGTTGTATAAAAGGTGAAAGGTTTCAAAATAGATGGCGTAGCAGCCCGCAACCCAGCTCGAGTAAGGATTGGCGGCCTTAAGCCTGCCCTTAACGACCCTCGCTCCGGCAAGAAGGGCGTCGTTCATGGCCGAAAGGTATCCCGGCAGCGCTATATTGTCGGCGTCGAACACTATATAGGCGCCGTATTGGGGCTTTTCCCACATTAGCCACGAGAGGGTGTCGCGCAAAACGTCCCCCTTGCAGCCGACAGGCCTCGGGCAGGTTAGAACCGTCGCGCCCGCTCTTCTCGCCGCCCCGGCGGTATCGTCGGAGCAGTTGTTGGGAACGACAAAAACATCGTAAAGCTCATCGGGATAATCCTGCTTAATAAGGCTTTCGACAAGGCTGCCGATTACGCCCGCCTCGTTGCGGGCGGCCACCACCACGGCAAAGCGGGCGGCGGGGGCCCTCTGGGCAAAGCGCTTGGGGCGGCGCAGGGCAAAGAGGCCGATCGCTATAAACCATACGGTAAAAATCTTAATAAGAACTCCGACCCAAAAAGATATAAAGCCAATCATAACAAACAAGCCGTCCTTTTCGTTTTTTGTCTGCAAACGGTATAGAATTAGGGGCAAGCTTAGAATATCGAATATTCCTTAAGAGAAAAGCCCCTAAAACATTAAGGTTCCATTAAGAGAAAGCCGTTTAAGAAAATCTTAAAGAATTTAAGCCTTTAATCCTAAAGAAAAGCTTGTTATACTGCATTTGGGGGGATGGGAAGTATGCCGAACATTTTAATCTGCGACGACGAAAAGGATATAGTCGCGGCCTTGAGGATTTATCTTGGCAGCGAGGGCTACCGCATCTTTGAAGCCTATACCGGCAAGGGGGCGATCGAAACCGTTCGCAGAGAGGATATCCATCTTATACTTATGGATATCATGATGCCTGAGCTCGACGGAATAAAAGCCACCGCCAGACTCAGGGAGGACTACAACATCCCTATAATTCTGCTTACGGCCAAAAGCGAGGACTCCGACAAGATATTGGGGCTCAACATAGGCGCCGACGACTATATAACAAAGCCCTTTAACCCGGTGGAGGTAATCGCCAGGGTCAAGAGCCAGCTCAGGCGGTACGTGAGCCTTGGCGGCATGGCCAAGAAATCAAGCGTATTCCGCATAGGGGGCGTGGAGCTTGACGACGAGGCAAAAACCGTAAGGGTTGACGGCGAGCCCGCCGCCCTTACCCCCATAGAATATAACATCCTGCTGCTGCTGATGAAAAGCCCGGGAAGGGTTTACTCCTCGGCTCAGATCTACGAGCAGGTGTGGAACGAAAGCGCCTACGGCTCCGAAAACGCCGTGGCCGTTCACATAAGGCACCTGCGGGAAAAGATTGAGATCAACCCCTCGGAGCCCCGGTATCTCAAGGTGGTGTGGGGGCTCGGCTATAAATTTGAAAAAGAAGGGTAAGGCTTTATGAATCGCCTTCGGCAATCAGTTACCGCAAAGACAATCGCCGCTTTGCTCTCAGCCGTGTTTTTCGCGGGGGCCCTGATCGGCGCCTCAATTCTAACGGCGGTTTCGGGCATTTATGTTCTTCCCGGCGAATCGGCCTATTACGGCTCAACCTGGTGCTACGACAAGACCGTGGAAATTGCCGGCGAGGTTGCGCTATGGTATTACGCCAACGACTGGATGGATGAATCCGCGCTCAGCGCCGAGGCGCGGGAGCGGTTCGGCCCCGATAAAACAAACCTCGGCTTTCGCCTTATAGTGGAAGAGCGGTCCGGGCCGGATACGTTCGACAGCGGCTCCGCGGCAACCCAAGAGGCTCAGCGTTCGGAAACAGTACTTCTTGAAAGCTATATCCCTGAGCGGGCGGGATTTCACATGAGATACCACTACGCCGACCTTGTGGTGGAATGCTATGTATCCTCGCCCCTGACCGCCGCCGATGAGTTTTGGGAGGATAAAAACATCTTTGACCGGCTGGCCGCCGAACAGGATATGATATCGCTGCTTCTCGGCGTTTGCGCGGCTGGGCTGCTTGTCACCGTCGTAGTTCTATGCCTCTCCGCCGGCCGTCGGGGCGATTCCGCCGAGATCACGCTAAACGGGCTCGACCGCGTCCCTTTGGATTTTTACCTTTTGGCGGACGGGTTATTCATTGTTTTTCTGATTTCGACTATAGACGGCCTTTTTTATGGCACCGGCCTTCACGGCGTAGTCGCCGTAATTATACCTACCCTCTGCTATCTTATGGGGCTTGCCGCGCTCCTTACTATTGCGGCCCGCGCGAAGGCGGGCGGGATTTTTAAGAACACTCTGGTTTACAGAAGCTGGCGCACCTTATATGGCGGCATAAAGAGAGTCTGCTCCGCCGTTACCGATACCGCCGGCATGATCGTTAAAAACGCGCGGGTAACCTTTAAGGCGGGGTTTGCTTTTATAGCGGCGCAGCTTATCAACGTATGCTTAGCGGCTGGATTTTTTACGGGGGGCGGGCCCTTCTTCTTTTTCCTGGGAGCTATTTTTAATTTTTTGCTCCTTGCCGGGCTCTGCGTTATAGCCGTTAACCTGCAAAGGCTTCAGGACGGCGCTAAACGCCTGGCTGAAGGGGAGCTCGATTTCAGGGTGGATACGGCCCGCATGTTCGCCGACTTTAAAACCCACGCCGAGCGCCTGGGGCGGATAGGGGAGGGGATGTCGATAGCGCTCGAGCAGCGTATGCGCAGCGAGCGGCTTAAGACAGAGCTTATCACAAACGTATCACACGACATTAAAACGCCCCTGACCTCTATCATCAACTATGTGGATCTGCTTGATAAAGAAAGCCTCACCGGGCAGCCGCAGGAATACGTAGAGGTTTTAAAGCGCCAGTCGGCGAGGCTCAGAAAGCTGACCGAGGATCTTGTCGAGGCCTCAAAGGCTTCGGCCGGTATGGTAAATCTTTCTCTCGAAAAGACCGGCGTCTGTGAGCTTTTGCAGCAGGGCCTCGGTGAATACGAGGAAAAGCTCGCCCAGGGAAATCTCGAGACGGTGATTACCGCGCCCGAGGCCGAGCTGTATGTTATGGCGGACGGAAGGCTTTTGTGGCGGGTTATCGACAACCTGCTAAACAACGCCTGCAAGTATTCACTGCCCGGCACGCGGGTTTACTTTAACGTTTACAGGCTTGACGATCAGGTTGGAATTCTTATAAAGAACATCTCGAAGGAGCGGCTTAATATAGACGCCGACGAGCTTATGGAGCGTTTTGTCCGTGGCGACGCCTCCCGCGCGACCGAGGGCAGCGGTCTTGGGCTCAACATAGCGAGAAGCCTGGTTGAGCTTATGAAGGGAAGCTTTTCCATCTCGGCTGACGGCGACCTCTTTAAGGCGCATATCCGCCTTCCATGCTGGGCCTGTAGCCTGTAACCGTTGGCGTTAAGGCTGAGAAGCGGAATCTCTACCGCCTCAGCCTTTGCATTATTGCCAGAGTGTCCCGCACAACGTCGAGGGGCGCGGTGTTTTTTCCCACCAGCACGGCGAGATAGGGCTTGCTGCCGGGGTTTACCAGCACCTTTCCCTTCATCTCGGAGGCAAGTCCGGCGGCCAGCTCCATATCCAGCGTTTCGGGGTAAAGTAAAACCCGGTCGTCGGTCTGGCGAATTTCCTTAAAGCCCAGCATGGACGCGGTGTTGCGGATAAGCGCCACCTCCACAAGCCCGCCCACGGCGGGCGGCGGCTCGCCGAAGCGGTCGATGAGCTCGTCGTTGAGGTCGAGCACGTCCTCGGGAGTTTCCACCGAGGCGATCTTCTTGTAGATATCTATTCGCTGTGAAAGATTCTCTATATAGCTCTCGGGGATGTGGGCGTCCATTCTTATGTCGATCATGCACTCGGTATAGGGCCTCTTTTCCGCCTGCCCCGATTCCTCCGCCACCGCGTCGGAAAGGAGCTTTAGGTAAAGGTCGTAGCCCACCGCGCCCATCTGGCCGTGCTGCTGCGCACCCAAAAAGTTGCCGGCGCCCCTTATTTCAAGATCTCTTCTCGCAATCTCAATGCCCGAGCCGAAGGTTGTGAAGTCCCGTATGGTCGAAAGCCTTTTGGCCGCTACGTCGGTTAAGGCCTTACCCCGCCGGAATGTAAGATAGGCGTAGGCCCGCCTCGAGCTGCGCCCCACCCGGCCACGCAGCTGATATAGCTGCGCGAGGCCCATATGGTCGGCGTCCTCGATTATGAGGGTATTGCAGTTGGGAACGTCCACCCCCGTTTCGATTATGGTGGTGCAGCAGAGGACGTCGATTTCGTGCTCAAGAAGCTTCTGCCATATTCCCGACAGCCTCTCCTCGCCTATTTTGCCGTGGGCGGTCATTATCCTGGCCTCGGGGATCATCTCATGAAGCCTCGCCGCCCTCGAGTCTATAGTATCGATGCGGTTGTGGAGGTAAAAAACCTGCCCGCCCCTGCGCAGCTCCTTGCGGATTGCCTGGGCTATTACGCCGTCGTCGTGCTCAAGGACATAGGTCTGCACCGGCACCCGGTCCTGGGGGGCCTCTTCTATGATAGACATATCCCGTATTCCGCTCATAGCCATATTAAGGGTTCTTGGTATGGGGGTCGCCGAAAGGGTGAGCACATCCACGCTGCCCCGCATCTGCTTGAACTTTTCTTTGTGGGCCACGCCAAAGCGCTGCTCCTCGTCTATGACGCAAAGCCCCAGATCCTTAAACTCAACGTCCTTCTGAACCAGGCGGTGGGTGCCGATCACAACATCCACCCCGCCCTCCTTTATACGCCTTATTATATCCTCCTGCTCCTTTTTGCTCTTGAAGCGGGAAAGCAGCTCCACAGTTACGGGAAAGCCCTCAAGCCGCTGCAAAAAGGTCTGGTAGTGCTGCCAGGCGAGTATCGTGGTGGGAACAAGGACCGCGCACTGCTTGCCGTCGAGTACGCACTTAAAGATTCCCCGCAGGGCGACCTCGGTTTTGCCGAAGCCCACGTCCCCGCAGAGGAGCCTGTCCATGGGGGAGGGGCGGTGCATATCCTTTTTTATCTCGTCTACGCAGCGCAGCTGATCCTCTGTCTCCTCAAAGGGGAATCGGGTCTCGAAATCCCGCTGGAAATCGTCGTCCTCCGAAAAGGCGTAGCCCTCCGCCGTCATCCTGCGGGCATACAGGGCCGTCAGCTCCTTTGCCATATCCTTCACGGCCGCCTTGACTTTTGCGCGGGTCTTTTGCCACTCTGCGGAGTTCAGCTTGTTTAGGTGAACTCTTGCGTTTTCGCCGCCGCCGCCGATATACTTGCTTACAAGGTCGAGCTGCGTTACAGGAACAAAGAGCATGTCGGTACCGGCATAGCGAATTTTCAGGTAATCCTTTATAACACCGTGGATATCCCGCTTGACCACGCCCTCGAACACGCCGATGCCGTGGGCCGAGTGGACCACGTAATCCCCCGCCGTAAGGTCGGAGAGGCGGCGGATCTTCTTTTCCCCCTTGCCGGGGCGCCTTGTCTTGCGCTGCTTTAAGGGCGCCGCCTTTGACCGGGTGATTATGGCAAGCTTTATGTCGGGGTATTCCATACCGGCGCTCAGCGTTTCACCTATTATAAAGACCCTGCCGGGAACGACCCTGGCCATGTCCTCCACCACCGAGGCCGGAACGCCGTCGGCCAAAAGGTCGCCGAGCAGGGCGGCGCAGGCCCTTGCGGCCCCGCCAAAGATAACCACGCAATATTCCCGCTCAAGATAAGAATCGACGTCCTCTTTTAAAAATCGGTACTCCCCGCTCCACGCCGAAAGCTGTATCGCGTTTGAGGAATAAAGCTCCCTAAGCGAAATCTCGTTTAAAGAGCGGGTAAAGGAATCCAGGAGTACGGTGTTCTCTCTTTGTATATGTGAGAGCACATCCACAAAATCTATCCCGAAGGTGTCGCAGCCGGGAAAGATTACCCCCCTCTCCAAAAGCTCGCGGGTATCCTCCTGAATCTGAAAGGCCGCGTTTTTAAGGGTTTCCTTTACGCTCACCGGCTCGCAGACGAATAATAGCCCGCCCTTTACATAATCGAAAACGGTGGCCGGTTTTTCGTAGAGAAGGGGCAGATATTTATCCAGAGTGGGTAGGTCGCCGTATTCCTCAAGCGTTATAAGATCGTTTTCGATCTGTTCGGCGGCGAGTGCGCCGTACTTTCCCTTAAGGGACGCTTTTTTCTCTCGCGCAAGCCTTGCGAAGGCGGCGGGGCTGTCGAAGAGAGCCTCCCTCGCCGGGACTATCTCAGCCTTTTCTACAGCGGCGACGCGGCGCTGGGTCGCCGGATCGAAGGTTGATATGGTGTCGATCTCGTCCCCCCAGAATTCCACCCGGTATGGCGCCTGCGCGTGTGGCGGAAAAAAGTCCATCAGCCCGCCCCTTACCGCGAACTGGGCCACCCCTTCAACCTGGTCGCTCCTCGCGTAGCC
>JAITVF010000125.1 GCA_031285945.1 Oscillospiraceae bacterium | reverse complement strand
TATTGCTTCCCCCGCCAGAGGCGGGGGAAGCAATAGAAAGAAGTATTTTAAATGCGGAGTAGTATAAAAGCAGCAAGAGAAAAGCGCCCTCACGCAAGGCGGAGGGCGCAGGCGGTCTGATACTACTCCGCAATCAAAATCATTCCATTCTTGCGGTCTTTTTTCCGTCCTTCTTCGTTGTCCTCCTCAGTGGGCGTCAGCCCACCTTCGTCGTCCGCCTTGCAGGGCGAAAAAAAATCCTCGCAAGTCTTGAAACGATTTTAATCGCGGAGTAGTATAACGTTTGCTTAGGATGACAACGCGGCAGAAGGACAATCGCGCTTTGAAATAGCCTCGACTATAACAGTATCAGTTCACCACATTGATCGGCTTGCCCTCGATAAAGGCGCGCAGGTTTGCGACCGCGACCTCCATAAGTCGCAGCCGGCTTTCCTTAGGCGCCCACGATATATGAGGGGTGATAAGGCAGTTTTTGGCGGTTAAAAGGGGATTGTCACCCCTGACCGGCTCTGAAGATACAACATCCAGTCCGGCGGCGTAAACCTTGCCGGAGTTTAAGGCGTCGGCCAGATCCTGCTCCACAATTAAGCCCCCGCGTGAGTTGTTGATCAGTATAACGCCGTCCTTCATCCTCGCGATGCTTTCCCGGTTGACAATTTCACGCGTAGACTCAAACAGGGGGCAGTGGAGAGAGATTACGTCAGACTGCGAAAAAAGCGAATCGAGTGAAACGTATTCGGCAATAGCCCTGCCGGTATCGGTAACCGTTTCGTCGCAAGCGATCACCCGCATTCCCATTGCTTTCGCGATGGCGCCAGTGGTTTGCCCTATCCGCCCGAACCCGATAATCCCCATGGTTTTGCCGGCAAGCTCGATCAGGGGGTAATCCCAAAAGCACCAGTCCGGATTGTTTTGCCAGCGGCCTTCACGCACGGCCTGGGCGTGGTGGCCCGCGTGGTGGCAGATTTCGAGCAGCAGCGCGATGGCGAACTGCCCCACCGCCATGGTGCCGTATGTGGGAATGTTGCTCACAAGAACGCCGCGTTTGGCCGCGGCGGTCACATCAACCACATTGTAGCCGGTGGCCAGCATGCTTATAAACTCAAGCCGGGGGCTGGCCGCGATGGCGGCCGCCGAAATGGGGGTTTTATTGGTAAACACAGCCTGCGCCCCCGCCATACGGGAAATAATCTCGGCCTCGTCGGTCAGGGAGGTGCGGTCGTATACCGTAAGCTCCCCCATGGCCTCCAGCCCGGCCCAGCTCAGATCGCCGGGATTTTCGGCGTAACCGTCCAATATAACAATTTTCATGTGCAAGACCTCCTGATACTACTCCGCGATTAAAATACTTCTTTCTATTGCTTCCCCCGCCTCTGGCGGGGGAAGCATAGAGTAATATTATAAAAGCATTTTAATCGCGGAGTAGTATGATAACACGGTATGCGCGCGGCAAGAGCCCATGTTAATGCTGAATTTTTGTGAATACACGCGCTTAATTATTAGCTCGCCAGCGGGGCGGCGAGCTTAGCCTCATCTATGTATCCTTCGGGAAAGACGAAATAATCATCGCCCGACCGGTCCAGGACGTACCAGCCGCCGAGCTCGGAGATCCAGGAGGATTCGTCGATCTCCAGCCCCACGCCGGCCGCTATACCGTTCAGAACATATCTCGGATAGCTGCATCCGGAGTAATGAAGCTTCATCCCGTAAAATCTCTGCTCCCGCCAGTAGAGGTTGGCTGGGGTATTAACCGACGAAAACCGTATGCCCGCTACGAGGTTAGCGCTGCCTGGAAGCCCCTGCTCAAGAAGGCTTGTGAGATAATCGACCTTTTTGCCAAGAATAGTGCGCTCCTCGAGATCGGTTGAAAGCAGGTAATAGTAGCCGAGGCCGGCCCGGTTGCGGGTGACGCAGTGGGCGAAGGTTTCGGCAAAATCCTCCCCGTATTCGGTGGCGGCGTACTCGGAGAAGAACACGGTATCGCTATAGCTGTTGTCTACCATCTGGCCCTTGTAGCTATAGCTGCCGTTAATGGCTACCCACTCGGCCTGAAGCTTATTCTGGCCGTATCGGTCGCCTAGCATCATATGTATTACATGGCCTGTCTCGTGAGCGGCGGTGAGGGGGTTGTCTCCCGAGGCGAAGGTTCCCCGACTGCCCGAGGGAACAACAAGGTAGATTATTCCGGTTTGGGTATCGAGCATCCCCGTCGCCGTCTGGCCGGCGGGAATATCCTGGCTGCCCGGTATAGAGTAGTCAAATGCAAAGCGGAAGGAAAGGCCGTGCCCGTACCTGTCGTTCATATAGGCAGAAACCTCTCGCGTTACCTCGGGGGTTATGGCTTTGAGCGCCATCTCCAGGTTGCCGAGCGCTCCCGTTCCGATGCAGGGCGAGCCGTCGGGCTCTGTATCGTAATCGACTGCGATGCCGTAGGTCTGTTTAAGGTAAGCGATTCGCTCGCTTAAAGCGCTCGCGTCGGCGGCGTAGGCCGGCAGTGTAAAGGCAAAACAGAGTGAAAGCGCAAGCAAAATAACGGTAATCTTTTTAAACACGATTTTATTCCTCCTTATGTGCTAAACAGATTTTTTTCGACAAGCTTCCTGCAAATAATTCTACATAAACACCCCGGGAAATGCAACAGGAAATCTGAAGGTAAACCGGACGGAAATTTGCTACTCCGCGAATAACTGCACCCAGTAAAGGATATTATTGTCGCTTAAGTAGCACCCCGCGCCGGTCAGGCTTGCCCTTGGCTCCAAAATGCTTTCCCGGTGGCCCTGCTCCGAGGTCATCCACGTGTAGGCCGCCTCGGCCGGGGTGACGGGGCCCATCGCTATGTTTTCCGCCGCCCAGCCTATACCGCCGAAGGTTCCGGCAAGTTCTCCGCCCCTGGTGCCGTCGGGCCGGGCGTGGCTGAAGCTTTTAGAAATTTCCCGGGCTCTTATCGCGGCGGCCTCCATCATACCCTCGTCGATTAAGAGAGCCGTAAGCCCGGCGGCCGCCCTCTCCTCATTGATAAGCCCCACTACCTGCCTCGAATACTCGTCGGGCGAGAATCCGGCCGGGGGAATTTCCTCCTGATAGAATAGCGGCTCATCCCCTGGCTCAGGGGATTCCGTCTTGCGCGCGGCTGGAATTTCCTCCGCCGCTTTGGCCGTATAAACGGGTTCGTCTTCCTTATCGCTTTCCTCCTCGGGGGAAGAGACAAGCTCGGGAGCCGGGGCCTTAACCTCTATCGCCACCCTTTGGGCAAGGCCTCCCGCCATAACGGTAACGACCGCGCTTCCGGGAGAATGGGCCGTAACCTCGCCGCCTTCGTCAACCGACGCGACCGCGGGGCTGCTTGACGCAAAGGTAACGGCAAGGGAATCGTCGCTCACTCCGGCATAAATGGTAAAGACTTCTCCCGGGGACATTTCGCGGCTTGACGGTATGACCGACAG
>JAITVF010000098.1 GCA_031285945.1 Oscillospiraceae bacterium | reverse complement strand
GGGCTGCGGGGCGGCCTCGTCAATCACGCCATCCACACCGTCCCCGGCCCCCAGCATTTCGACGAGCTGGAGCGCGCGCTTAAGGGCGGGCAGGCAGTTTTGCGGGCTTAAGCCCTTTTCGAAGCGGCCCGAGCTTTCAGTCCGCATTCCGAGGGCCTTTGCGGTAGAGCGAACCGAGGGGCCAAAAAAGCAGGCCGACTCGAATATAATGGTCTGGGTGTCCTCGTATACGCCGGAAAATTCGCCCCCCATAACCCCCGCCACCGCCATGGGCTTGTTTTCGTCGGCTATGACCAGCATCTCGGGGGAAAGGCTACGCTCCTCGCCGTCTAAGGTGACGATGGTCTCGCCCGGCCTTGCGTTGCGAACCACTATCCTTGCGCCGCCCACATGCCTAAGGTCGAAGGCGTGCATGGGCTGGCCGTATTCAAGCATGACATAGTTTGTGATATCCACGATATTGTTGATTGGCCTAACGCCCGAAGCCCTGAGCCTTTCTCTTATCCAGCGGGGGGAGGGGCCGATCTTTACGTTTTTAACGGCGGCGGCGGCGGAGCGCTGGCAAACGGCGGGGTTTTCGACCCTGACCGACAATATGGTCCGAATACCGCCGCCCACCGGGCGCACCTTGGGCTCGGGAGGGAGAAAAGGGATTTTGTAGATAGCTGCGGCTTCCCTCGCTAGCCCCAGCACCGAGAGGCAGTCCGGGCGGTTGGGGGTAATCTCGAACTCTACCACGGTATCGTCGAGTCCGATGGCCGAAAGCCCGTCCTGCCCTGGGGTACATTCTTCTTTAATCAGGAATATGCCGTTCTCGTCGGCGTACGGGAAATCGGCCGTGGTAAGGCCCAGCTCGCTTATCGAGCCAAGCATTCCGTCGCTTATTTCGCCGCGGAGCTTGCCCTTTTTTATCTTTTTGCCCTGCGCGGTAACCGAGCCGTCGGTAAAAACGGGAACCATAGCGCCGGGAACCACGTTATCGGCCGCGGTTACGATCTGTAGCGGCTCCTCCCGGCCGGCGTCCACCTTGCAGATATAAAGGCTGTCGGCACCCGGATGCCTCGTCACCTCCAGGATTTTGCCTATTATAAGCCCGCAAACGCCTTCGCCTTCCCTTTTACAGCTCTCCGCCTTGGAGCCGCTCATGGTCATATCGGCCGCGAATTTCTCTACCGGCACGGTGATTTTCACGTAATCGCGCAGCCACTTCATCGAAAGATTCATATAAATATCTCCCCCTAAAACTGCCTTAAAAAGCGCAGGTCGTTTTCAAAAAAAAGCCGCAGGTCGTCTATGCCGTAGCGGCGCATGGCAATTCGCTCGAGCCCTATGCCAAAGGCGAAGCCCGAGTAAACGTCGGGGTCTATGTTACAGCGGCGCAGAACCTCTGGGTGAACCATTCCGCAGCCCAAAAGCTCAATCCAGCCCTCACCCTTGCAAAGGCGGCAGCCCTCGCCCTGACAGGCGTAGCACATGGTATCCATCTCGGCGGAAGGCTCGGTGTAAGGGAAGTGGTGTGGCCTAAAGCGCACCCTGGCGTCGGGGCCGTAGAGCATACGGGTAAAGGTCGCAAGGGTTCCCTTAAGATCGGCCATGGTGACCCCCTTATCCACCACAAGCCCCTCTATCTGGTGAAAGAGCGGGGAATGGGTGGCGTCCACCTCGTCGGAGCGGTAAACCCTCCCCGGCGAGATTATGCGTATAGGGGGCTTTTTCTTTTCCATTGTGCGTATCTGCACCGAGGAGGTCTGTGTGCGGAGAACGACCTCCTCGGAGATATAAAACGTATCCTGGGTATCCCTGGCCGGGTGGGTTTTGGGCATGTTAAGCGCCTCAAATACGTAGTAGTCCAGCTCGACCTCCGGCCCCTCGGCGACCTCGAAGCCCATCCCCAGGAAAATCTCCTCCACCTCGTCGAGCACCAGGTTCAGAGGGTGCCGCTTTCCGGCGGTTCTTTTTTTCCCCGGCATTGTTACGTCTAAGACTTCCTTTTCGAGACGCGCGCTCATGGCGGCCCTGCCAAGAACCGCCTTGCGCTCCTGGATAAGCTCCTCGAGGCTTTCCCTGATATCGTTGGCGAGCTGGCCTATCACCGGCCTTTCCTCGGCCGAAAGCCCCCCCATCTGCTTTAAGATGGCGGTGAGCTCTCCTTTTTTGCCCAGATACGCAACCCGCAGCTGCTCCGCCTCGGCTGTGGTGCCGGCTGCCATAAGCGCCTCAGCCGCTCTGACTTTAATGTTTTGAAGCTCGGTTTTCATCTTCTACCTCTCCTTGTGTGATTCCTGGAGGCCGGAGCCCGTCACGCAAAAAAACGCCCGCCCCATATTACGGGACGAAGCGCCTAACAGCTCCGTGGTACCACCCACATTTTTGCACACGGCAAACACTTTGCCGCGCCTCTAACGGTGCGCGCCTCCGTCGGCGGCTACTATCGCGGGAAACGAATCCCCCAAATTCCCCGCCGCCCCTCACAGGAGAAGATTCGCGAAAAGCATCATGCCGGCAGCGGTTTCAGCCCGGGCCGCCGCCTCTCTGGCGCATGTTACAGCGCTTCCGCTACTGGCCCTGATCGCAGGGTTTGGCGTTATATACTATCGGCCCTATTGTACCACGGCGGGAAGTAAAAATCAAGACAGGCCCGCGGCTGTTTATCAAACAGCCGCAAGCTCGCGGTATTCGTCGCGCTTACTTTGAACCAGAACCGTAAGGTCGTTGGTCCGCATTCCCTCTTCCCATTTCTTAAGCATTCCCTGTTCCCCGTACTGGTAACAGAGGAGCGCCCGCGTTTCGTCGTATTTAGTAAAGTAATCTGAGAGAATAAGGGTGCCCGCGTCGATATTCTGATAAGGGTCCAGCAGGTTTTCTATGCCGTGCTTCTCTTTGAGCCAGCCGCGGTTTATGTCGTTTATCTGCATAAGGCCCGAGTCCCGAGTCCCGTTTGAGTTGCTGCCGACCACGTCGTGCTTAAACTGGCTCTCACGCCACATTATAGCCAGAACCATCTCGTACTCCAGCCCCAGCAGCCTGCTGCGCCCATAGGTGTACTCCTGAAGCTCCCGGCTCAGCGGGATCTCGTCTGAGTAAGAAAAGCCCTCCGACCCGTATCTCTTAATCTCCCGGTCCGGCGGTATATTGCCGGAGTAAGATAATATGTCCGGATCATATTGGGGGCGCTTTAGCTCCTTTGGCTGCGCCGGCCCTTCCGTGCTCGGCATGGTAAAGACCATGGCCCCGGCGCGCGCGGCCTCAAGCTCTACCGCCAGCGGAGTCTCCCTTATACCCGGCAGCGCGCTTTCAATCGCGCCGAACTCGCTCGCTACCCTTCCGTAGGTCTTTGTGGCGTCGACCCGTCCGCCGTCTACCAGCGGAAAAATCAGCGCGCAGATTAAAATTGCGATCAACAGAAAACAGGCGCTGCAGGCAACCGGTTTTCGGCTGCGGGTCAGCATTTTTAACATTTTATCACCTTTCAAACGCGGCGGCAAGGTAATTCTTTTTTGCCCCCGCGGGACATGCCATTCATTATACGGCCTGTCCTGCGCAAATTTTGCTATATTATGGAACTAAATTTCTCAATCATACAGTTTGTAATTATACCCGAAGCATCTGTTTTTACCAATCCCGAAAATTGGCTGTTTAAGCCGATATAGGGGAAAATATCATGTGATTGGGCGGTTATGGCCACTTTGTTCTTTTTTTCCGCCCTTTACTCCCTCTCATTTATGATATCTCGCGAAAAAAGGGCATATACATCAAACAACCGGAGCATGAAAGGGGTTGAAGCCCGATGCTGCGAGCATTGCTCGTCGGGGCGAACAATTTTTTACAGGGCGGTTCCATGGTGGTGCTTATCTGCGGGACCGGCCTATATTTTACACTGAAAACAGGGGTTTTCCAGGTGCGCGGCTTTTCCTTCATATGGCGCAACACGGCGGGAACCCTTCTTGCGCCCGACGGCAAGCAAAAGTCCGGGGGGCTTTCGCCCTTTCAGGCTGTGAGCACGGCTCTTGCGGGCACCATGGGGGTAGGCAACATAGCGGGAGTGGCCACGGCGCTCACTTTAGGCGGGCCCGGCTCAATATTCTGGATGTGGCTGAGCTCTTTTTTTGGCATGATGACCAAATACGCCGAGATATCCCTCGCGGTTAAATTTCGCAGGCTAAACCCCGAGGGCGGATTTCTGGGCGGGCCTATGTACTATATGCGGGAGGGGCTGCGCATGCCCTTAATGGGCGGAATATTCGCAGCCATATGCGCTCTGTGCTCCTTCGGCGTGGGGAATATGACCCAGATCAACGCCGTTTCGGCGGCGGCCAGGGGAGCCTTTGGCGTTCCCGCGTGGCAAAGCGGGGTTGTGGCGTCTGTAATTGTGGCCTGCGTTATATTTGGCGGCATAAAGCGCATCGCCCGTATGGCCGAGCTCACCATACCCTTTATAACCATAGCCTTTATAGCCTGCTCGATTACGGCTCTTTTGCGAAACTCAGCCTTTATCGGCGGCGCGTTTTCCCTTATTTTTGAGGGAGCCTTTTCTCTGCGAAGCGCAGGCGGGGGAATTATGGGGTACGGTATGCTGGCGGCCCTGCGCTACGGGGTAGCCAGGGGGGTATTCACCAACGAAGCGGGGATGGGTTCATCCTCAATTGCCCACGCCTCCGCCGAATGCAAAAGCCCGGCCCACCAGGGGGCATGGGGAATATTTGAGGTTTTTCTCGATTCCAACGTGGTATGCACCCTCACCGGCCTCGTTCTGCTTACCGCAAAGGGAGGAACCCTGTGGCACAGCGGCCCAGACGGAGTCGACATGACCTCGGAGGCCTTTGTAAGCGTTTTTGGCCCTGCGGGCGCAGTATTTATAGCGGTATCGGTCATGGTTTTTGCCATAGCGGGAATGCTGGGCTGGTGCCTTTACGGCGAAACATCGGTGGGCTATCTCACCTCCAGGAGCAAGGCCGCAATCCTTATTTATCGCCTGATCTTTGTGCTATGCACCTTCGCGGGGGCAGTGAGCGACCTGCGGGCCATTTGGGGAATGGCCGACGCCCTTAACGCGCTGCTTGCCATTCCCAATATCATCGCGGTTCTTATGCTGCGCCGGGAGGTAGCTCTTCCCGCCGCCTGCCCGGGGAAGCGCCGCCGGAGGCGGGTGACACAATCAAGAGAGTAATATTTGTAAAAGCATTTTATGTGCGAATTAGTATTACAATTACTTATAGTTTATGCTGTTTTGATGCAAACCGGTCCGGCGCGCAGGGCTTCGCAAGAGCCGTCGCGCCGGACCGGTTTGCATCTAATTGGAAACACCCCCAAAAATGCCGAGGATTCGCCGCATTTTGCCTCGAGTAAAAATTTCCCAATTGCTTGGGTGCATAGCGGCCGGATTGAGACCAATACTGAAAAAGACGAGTTGGCGGTCTAAACAGCCGGCAGCCAGGCGGACAGGGCGGAATGGGGGAAGAAGTATGCTCAATAAGGTGGAAATCTGCGGCGTTAACACTTCAAAGCTCATTGTGCTTAAGGAGAGTGAAAAGCTCGAGCTTCTTGAAAAGATAAAGCGGGGAGATTCCGAGGCGAGAAACCAGCTCGTCAGCGGAAACTTAAGGCTCGTGCTCAGCGTGGTGCAGAAGTTCACCAACCGGGGCGAAAATCTGGACGATCTGTTTCAGGTCGGCTGCATAGGCCTTATAAAATCTATCGATAACTTTGATACCGGGCTAAACGTCCGGTTTTCGACCTACGCCGTACCTATGATCATAGGCGAAATCCGCCGTTACCTGCGCGACAACAACTCGATACGGGTCAGCCGCAGCCTGCGGGATCTGGCCTATAAGGCTATGCAGGTAAAGGAACGCCTGACCGGAGAAACAGGCAGAGACCCCACCATAGAGGAAATTGCCAGGGAAATGGAAATGCCAAAGGAGGACGTAGTTCTGGCCCTTGAGGCAATAGTCGAGCCGGTTTCACTATACGAGCCCGCCTATAACGACGGCGGAGACGCCATTTTTGTGATGGATCAGGTGGGTGACAAGCAGTCGGACAAGGACTGGCTCGATGAAATATCCCTTAAGGAAGCTATCGAAAACTTAAGCGACCGCGAAAAAAAGATACTCTCTCTGCGCTTTTTCGTAGGCAAAACCCAGATGGAGGTCGCCCAGGAGATAGGAATATCCCAGGCTCAGGTTTCAAGACTGGAAAAAAGCGCGCTGACCCGTATTAAAAAACAGATATAAGCTACAGATATAAGCTCGATATATAAGAACTGCAAGAGAGCATTCACCCGCCTTTTAGCGGGTAAATGCTCTCTTGCCAGTTCTTAAGCTAGGTGTAAATCCTCCGGCCGCAGCCGGGGCAGAATTGCTGATCTGGGTAAACCCTTCGCCCGCAGTCCTGGCACCGCTCGCCGTTTAAGTTCCTTATAACGCTGAGCTCATCCGCAGATATCTCGGAGCCCGGAATCCGCTCGGCACGCCTGCCGGCTTCCTTATCGAGCCCCATAACGCTTGCGCAGGCGCCGCAGGTAGCATAGTAGCGCGAATTAAACGAGGCGACCGGAATAAAGAAAAGGCTGACTGTCTGGCTCTCTTTAGTTATATGCAGGCCTTTGCTCCCCCCGCAGGCGGGACAGCGCCCCCCGCGCGCTCCGAGATCCTTCATACGTGAGCCCATACCCGCGACAAGAAACATAGCGGCTCTTCATCCCTTTGCGTTTTTTTGCCGTGGAGCGAATAAATCGCCCTGTGAGCAGTATATCATAAATTGTAAGAATAATACAACCATAACCATAACCTGGTATCGCAAAAACAGCTCGGCACTACATACGGTGGTAACGGCCAAAAAACCCCGGGGCAAAATCGCGCAAGAAAGTGCGGTTAGGTTAAAGAACAAAATTTCTACGCAGGAAATCAGGATTTTGCCGGCACTAATTATTCATACGCGGGTATTGCTAACGCAGACAAAGTGACGCCCGCAACTGGAGGTATTATAAACGTGAGGCGACTTAACCGGGCGGCTCTGACTGCCTTGGGGCTTTTTACTGCGCTTATATTATGCTCGTGCTCGCTGCCGGCCAGGGAGCCGCCCCCGCCTGGGGAAAAAGAGGCGGCGGCGTCAGGCTCCCTTATCCTGACCGACCCGTCTAGCCCGACAGACCCGTCTAGCCCGACCGGCCCATCCTCCGAGTATCCCTCCCTCCCGGCGGTTCCCGAATCTCCTCCCGCCGACTCTGAGCCCCTTGCGTCACATCCTCCTAAAGAAAGCTCAGCCCCTGAGCCCCCTCCAAAGGAGGAAAGCATTCTGCCCGAAGCCTCGGTGCCTTCTTCGCATACGCCACATCCCTCTGTTCCGGGCGAAATGCGCGGCGTTTGGATCTCTTACCTCGAGATAAATAATATACTTAAGGGAAAAACTCGAGATCAATTTACCCGCAGTATCCGAGAGGTTTTTGATAATTGCAAAAGCCTGGGGCTCAATACCGTGGTCGTTCAGGTGCGGGCCTTTGGCGACGCGATATACCCCTCAGAGCACTTCCCCTGGTCATACCTATGCACAGGAACCGAGGGGGGCGATCCCGGATACGATCCGCTCGCCATTATGGTTGAGGAAGCCCATGTCCTGAATCTGCGCCTGGAGGCGTGGCTAAACCCATACCGCGTCCGCAGCGCCGGCAACACAAACGCCATGAGCGCCACCAACCCCGCCGCCCGCTTTATTGAAGAGGAAAACGGCGCCGTGATCAGCTACAACGGCACGATATCCTATAATCCCGCAAGCGCCGAGGCGAGGAAGCTTATAGTGGACGGCGCGGTGGAGATCGCAAGCAATTACAACGTTGACGGTATTCACATAGACGATTACTTTTACCCCACCACCGACGAAGCCTTTGACGCGGTTTCTTACGGCGAGTACAGGGAGGGCGGCGGAGCCCTTTCTTTGGGCGACTGGCGGCGGCAAAACGTAGAAACTCTTATAAAGGAACTCTACGCCGGAATAAAAATTACCGATCAAAGCGTAGTCTTCGGGATAAGCCCGCAGGCCGGCAGAGATATCAACTACGACAAAATGTACCTTGATGTGGCTAAAATAGCCGGGGGAGCCGGCTACTGCGACTACATATGCCCGCAAATCTACTTCGGATACGAAAACGCGGCCCAGCCCTTTCTGGAAACGCTCACCGAGTGGAACGAGATGACCGCGTCGTCCCCCGTTAAGCTGTATGTTGGACTCGCGGCCTACAAGGTTGGCCTCGCCGACGAATGGGCCGGCGGAGGAAGAAACGAGTGGATTGAAAGCGACGACCTGATTATGAGGATGATCGAATCCTGCCGCTTGCTGAAAACCGGAGGCTTTATACTTTACCGGTACGATTCCCTCCTCCGCCCCGAGGCGGAGGTGGCCGCCCACGCGCAAAAGGAACTGGATAATATAAGATCTGTGCTATAGCTGTAAGGACACAAAAATTTCCCCGACGTTTAGGCCTTGTTTGATAAATAACCCATGTTCGTCATTTTGCCAAATTTTGCGGATTTTGAGTTCGTCGTCCTTGCTTGGCGTCAGCCAAGCGGCGTCCTCCTCACACAAAATCTGTCAAAATTTTAGGCAAAAGCACGAACTGGAACATTTATCAAACAAGCCCTAGCGCAAGGAGGCAACAAACGTGAGTGAGTTTATTAAAAGCGGCAAAAGATTCGGCCTGTTTATGGGCACGGTATTCTTTTTTATGACGGTGCTGGCAGGCACCGTAGCCTGGCTTATAATGGGCGGCTTTTCCGCCGCCGCGGTGCAGGCGCCGCCGCAGGAGGAAGCAGCCGTACCCTTTAACGAGGACTTCCTCCCCGAGCCGGAGCCCGTCAATGAGCCCGAGACAGCCGCGCCTTCCTATAATATCCCCGCCGAGATGCGGGGGGTATATCTTGTTCCGGGCAGCGATTTTCTGACCAGCCTCACGGCCGGCGAGGCGGCCCTCAAGGCGGAGGTGGACAAGGCCCTTGAAAGCGCGAAGGCGCTCTCAATGAACACCGTTATCATCGACACCGTATACAACGACCGGGTTATATTCGATACCCCCGATACCGCAATGCTGGACATGCCCCTGGACATTATGGAATACGCGACCTCCAGGGCAAGGGACGAGGGCCTTTACGTCTTCGCCATATTTGACGCCTCAAAGATAGGCGGCGGCGAGGCCGCGGGGACGGTTCAGCCTCTTTCGAGCGGCGCCGTATCAAAGCTTTCATCCAATCTTCTGGAGTTCGCGCGCAAGTATTCCCCCGACGCGATACTGATCGACGGCTACACTCAGGCGGAGCCGGAGCCCGTCGACTACGATACATATCTCGCCGCCGGCGGCGGGATTGGCTACGCCAACTACGTCCGCCAGTCCCCCACAGCGGTTGTAAAAACAGCCGCCAAAGCCCTGCGTTCCAATATGCCCGATATCCAGGTGGGCTTTCTGGCCGACGCCGTGTGGGCAAACGACTCGGAAAACCCCGAGGGCTCGCCCACAAAGGCCTCATTTACCGCCCTTGTATCGGGCAACGCCGATACGAGAGCCTTCGTGGAAGAAAAGCTGGTCGACTTTGTGGCGGTAAAGGCCTTCGGCGCGCTCGACGACGCCGCCGAGCCCTTTGAGGCCGTGGTTACCTGGTGGGCGCAGGTCGCGCAAAAAAGCGGAGTTCCCCTGTATGTGGTTCACGCCTCAAGCAAGGCCGGCACTCAGAATTCCGGCTGGTCAAAGCCCGATCAGCTCACCCGCCAGGTGATGCGCGCGGCGAGTGTGAGCGGATACGCCGGAAGCATCTTCGACTCACTAAAAAGCCTTTCATCCAGCACAGCAGATACCGCCGGCGCCCTGGTGGACTATTACGAAGGGGAGGTAGAGAGCGAGCAGGTCTTAACTCAGCTTGAGATGACCAAGCCCGCCCAGGCCACCTTTACGACCCAGGAGCCCTCCGTCACCTTTGCGGGCGCATCCGACCCCTCCCAACCGGTGACAATAAACGGAACGCGGGTTACAACCGACCAGAACGGCTACTTTACTTTTTCATGCGACCTTGCCGACGGCGAAAACACCTTTGTTATCGCCCATAAGGAAAAAAGTCTCACCTACGCCATAACCCGCAACATCGAGGTGCTAAGGGAGATTTCGCCCACAGGGACCATAACCACCGACGGCGGCATGAGGGTAGAGATATCGGCAGTCGCCTACTCCGACGCCGACGTGACCGCTACGATAAACGGCCGGGAAATCGCGATGGAGATAGACGAAAACGCCGAGGACGAGGCGAGCCGCAACTCGGGCTACAGCACCTTTATGGGCTACTTCGACGCCCCCGCGGCAACGGGGCAGGTGCAGAATCTGGGGAATATTTCGGTCACCGCCTCCTGGCAGGGGAATACCAAAACCCTTACCGGAGCGACCGTAAAGGTTAATCGCAAGGCTAAAATCGAGGATGGCGTTCCCGTAGTAGTAACCGCCGACCAGGCCTGGACCTACCCCGCCAACACACTCGACAACGTGCCCGCGCCCGACTATTTCCCCCTGCCAAAGGGCGCCATGGACTACGCCGTGGGTGAAGAGATTACCTACTCTAAGGACGGCGAAACCTACAAATACACGGTGCTTGCCTCGGGGCTTAGGGTGGAATCGGGCAATATCAACGCCCTAAGCGACGATTACCCCGCCGGCAACGCGGTTTCGGGGATGAACGTTTCGGCCGAGGGCCGCTACACCTACGTAACCGTAAAGACTGCGCAAAAAGTAAGCTACAGGATCAAATATACCGGCTCAAGCTTTGAAATCGAGTTTCAGAACACAAACTCCACCCCCGGCGGAAGCGTCTCCCTCAACTCCAACCCCATGTTCTCCAAGGCCTCGTGGGGGGATGACTCCCTGACCCTGACGCTTGCAAAGACCGACGGCTTTTTAGGCTACAGGGGTTACTACGACTCAAACGGCAACCTGGTCTTCCGCTTCAACACCCCGCCCTCGTCTTTGTCGGGCGCGAGGATTGCCCTCGACTCTGGTCACGGCGGCAACGACTACGGCGCTATCGGCTTCCTCTCCTCCTACCCCGAAAAGGTCATCAACAGGGCGGTAGCTAAGATCGCGGCCGAAATGCTGGAGGATGAGGGCGCGGAGGTTCTGCTTATCGACAACTCCGGCAACCCGTCCCTAAAAAACAGGGTTTTGCAGGCCGAAGCCTTTAACGCCGATCTCTTTATAAGCCTACACTCAAACACCGGCTCTAGAAACTCGGCGGTGGGAACAGAGACCTACTACTTTTACCCCTACGGCAAAAACGCGGCGGCCGCCCTCTCAAAGCAGGTGAGCGATTCCCTTAACACCGAAAACCGGGGCGCTAGGCGCAGCTATTACCACATAACCCTTTCGGCTCAGGTGCCCTCCATACTTGTAGAGATGGGCTTTATGACCAACCAGGGCGAATATGAAAAGCTTATAAGCGAGGAGTGGCAGCGCGAGATTGCAAAGGGAGTGGTCGCGGGGATTTCCGCCGGGATCAAAAGCGCCGCCACCGGGGTTGCCAATACCGGAAGCCAGAGCGTAGGCGGGGTTTCAGCCACTCAGGATTCGGGCGACGCCGGCGGTGTTAGATCCTCGGGAGACGAGGAGCTCGAGGAGCTGCACTTCGACGAAAGCACAGCCTATGTAAACAAGGGGGCCGTTTACTCCCTCGAGTATTCCTTCTACCCGCAGGACGCCGACATAAGCGGCGTTACCTTTAAAAGCGGGAACACCTCGGTCGCTACCGTCGACCAAAACGGCAAGGTGACGGCCAGAAAAGAGGGAACCGCAAAGATCACCCTTTCGTCTGGTGATGGCGACATCGCCGCCACCTGCACCGTGGAGGTTGTGAAAAGCGGGGGCTACGCCGACGCCAACATACCCGTAGCCACCGCGGCTTCCGGCAACAGCGGGCTGGCGCTCGGCAGAGTAACCGACCCGCACTTCGAATACGAGGAGCTTGAGATAACAAAGGGCGGTACGGCCCAGCTCACAATCGACTCGGATCAGGGAAGGGTAAGACCCGGAGACTTTAACTGGGAAAGCGACGACGCCTCGGTGGCCACCGTTGACAGCTACGGGCGGGTCACCGCCAAAAAGAAGGGCGAGGCAAGGATAACCGCCTACAGCGACGACGATGAGTACTATTTCTTCTGCGATATTGAGGTAACCAACACGCCGGTCGCGGTAAAGGGGATAAGCCTTAACGAAACTGAGCTCTACCTCGTCTCCTACGGAACCTTTGCACTCGGGGTTGATTTTAGCCCCGTAAACGCCAGCAACCAGGCCGTAAAGTTTAAGAGCTCCAACAGCCGCATAGCCACGGTGGATAAAACCGGACTTGTCACCGG
>JAITVF010000037.1 GCA_031285945.1 Oscillospiraceae bacterium | reverse complement strand
AATATAAAGACAATGGAGCTTTGTGAACAGCTTTTAATGGGCACATGTAACACTTTGCCCTGATGAGCTGTTCGTAAGCAATATAAAGAAGCATTTTAAAATGCGGAGTAGTATAAGTTACGCAAAGCGGCCCCCGTGGCGTTAACGCCACGGGGGCCGCTTTTTAGGGTTCGGTTATAAGCGAAAGGTAAAATCGTATTGATCGCTGTAGCCAATCTGTTCACTGGTGTGGACGGGCATTGAGGTTGTCGCGTTGAACACCAGGCTGCGGAACAGCAGAACCGGCGCTTTCGCGCCAATATTCAGCAGCTGCGCGGTTTCTTTTTCGGCGCGCGTCAGCTTTAGGGTGCGGCTGCCTTCCTTCACAAGAATGCAAATGGATGGGTCATTGGCTTTCAGGCTCTCGTACAGGGACTTGTTATTGAGGTCAAGATCGAGCAAAAACGCGTAGGACATTGGAAAGTACGTGGATTCAATGACAATGGGGTGCCCGTTGGCATACCGCAGCCGCTTAATAAACAACGCGCCGCCGCCGGGCGGCAGCTTGAGCGCTTCTCGAACAAAAGCCGGAGGATCGTTTTCTACGGCGCTGCACAGCAGCTCGGCCGAGGCTACCATATTGTTCGCCCTGCAGGCCTCGGTAAAGCTCAGCGAAAAATGAGATACATCGCGCTCAAACGGACGCCAAAGCACAAAGGTACCCTTACCCTGCTGCTTGTGAAGCAATTTTTCCTCTACCAGATCTGAGACCGCTCTGCGAATAGTAATCATGCTGACCGCATACATTCTGGCCAGTTCTTTTTCGGACGGCAACCGGTTGGAGGGTTCAAACGCCTTTGCCCGTATTTTTTGAATGAGGTCCTCCTTGACCTGCATGTACAATGGAGTAGCGCTTTGCAAATCGATCATGGTCAGACTCCGTTTCTTTTCGTCAACTTGTAACGTAACCTTCTATAATCTTATAGGAAACATCGTAAAATGTCAATCAACCATTGTAAGCATTGCCCCAGTTGGCCAGGGCGCGAATAGAACAGGCAGCCGCGAACGCGTTCACGGCTGCCTGTTCTATTCGGGGCTACTCGCCTATGATTTTTATCAGGACGCGTTTTTCGCGCAGGCCGTCGAACTCGCCGTAGAATATTTGCTCCCAGGGGCCGAAGTCGAGCTTGCCTTTTGTTACCGCAACAACGGCCTCCCGGCCCATCACGCTCCGCTTTAAGTGAGCGTCGGCGTTGTCTTCGTAGCCGTTGTGGCGGTAGCGGGCGTGGGGCTTTTCGGGAGCGAGAGCTTCGAGCCAGTCTTCAAAATCACTATGAAGACCGCTTTCGTCGTCGTTTATAAATACGCTGGCGGTAATGTGCATGGCGTTGCAGAGCAAAAGCCCTTCCCTTACGCCGCTTTCATCCACTGCCGCCTGAACCTCCCGGGTGATATTCCTAAAACCCCGTCTTGATGGGATATTAAAGGTGAGCTCTTTGCGAAAGCTTTTCATCAAGGCTTCATCTCCTGGCTGTATTTTCACTCTTAGGCCGTATCAATACACCTCTGTGCCGGGGTAGTAGTGGGTGAGAATTTCATCGTAGCTAAGCCCCTCATTCGCGTAGCCGTTGGCGCCGTTCTGGCTCATTCCCACGCCGTGGCCGTAGCCGTAGGTGGTGAATATGAAGTCGTCGCCGTCAAACTCGATCTCAAAGCAGGAGCTGCGCAGACCGAAAACGCTTTCGCGCAGATATCGCCCTGTAATTCTCCGGCCGCCAGAGGTTTCGGTTTCGCCGCAGACTCTTACATTTCCAACGTAGCCGCCGTCGAGATGGCCGAGTATTTCGAACCAGTCCTCGGGTTCGCCGTCGGGGGAGATGCCCAGGGTATCGTCTATAATATCACGCATCTGATCGTAGCTGAAGGTCTTGGTCGCCTTAAAGGTTTTAACGTTCTCATCAACCGGGCTGTCTACAGAAACCAGGTAGCTGTAGGCCGTTCCCCACACATCGCGGGAGGAGGCCGTCTGCCCGGCTGAGGTTGCGTAGTAGGTTGTGAGGGCTATGTTCCCCCTGTAATATACGGCCTCGCCAAGAACCGATTCCACGGCGGAGGTAACCTTTGAGCCGGCCGACGGGGCGAGTATCACCGAAGGGGCGCTGCCGGACTGGTTGTAAAAGCTTATAAAGGTGTAGGCGGCCACGGCCTGGGCCTTGATGGCCTCGGTATGGAAACCGGAGCCGATCTCGTTTTGCACGATGCGGGAAACTATATCCAGCGCGTCGCCGGTTACGGTTTTTCCTCCGGCGGTCACCATAAGCTCGCCCGCGTCCCGGCTTTTCCGGTCGTAGTCCCCTGCCGATTCCTCGTTTTCCGCCTTCTCATTCTCGTCAGCGTCTTCAATATTTTCTGAGGACTCTTCCTCAAAGTCTATCCCCCAAAGGTCGTCCTCTTCGGCCGCCGAGGATTCGGGCTTGGGAGGCTCCGGCTCGGAGGATTCGGGAAGAAGCGGCGGGCGCTCGGGAAGCGAGGGCTCGGGAGGAGGCGAGGGCTCGGGTGACGACTCGGCGGAAGAGAGGGCGCTAATACTTACAGGCTCGCCGGTAAGCTGCGAGGCCTCCCCCCGCTGGGAATATTCGTCAGGTTCGCCGTCCTCCTCCGGGGAAAGGCCTGGCGGCGCGGTCTCCAGGCTGGTGGTTTCGTCCCTGGTCAGATCTGCCAAAAGTGCTTGGGGGGTAGTCACCTGCAGGCGGGAGGCGGCCGCGGGGGAGGTGACTACATTAGCCCCCCCCGCGATATCGGGCTTTGAGCCGCCAAAGGCGTCGTACCAGATATCGGGCATAAGGGGAGAGGGATTGCGGACAGCGGCCGAGGTATCGAAGTCCTCGGGGGTTTCATTGCGGCGCAGCTTGCGCCCTACCACCACAAACCGGGCGTCGGTGAATTCGTAGGTGCAGGTGGAAAGTGTGACCAGCTTGTCTCCCGGCTCTACATCGACTCCGGTGTCGATCAGGCTGCGGACCTTGATTTCCTTTACATATGCGGCGAAATCATCGTCAGTTTTGGCCTCTATAAAGTTGTGGTAATCAAAAACAGGGCCCTGCTCGGGGTAAGCGTTGGTGATAAAAACCGAGAAGATGGCGTATTGACCGTCGGAGTATACGGTGGAAAAATCAAAGACGGGGTGCTCTTTATAAAAATCGACCGCGCCTGAATTTGTGTAGGTGTTAAGGCTCATCAGTTCGCCGAAGAGCTGGCCGTCCTGCATGTTGTGGCCGTAGACGACCATATTGTCGCTGGGGGTTTTAGCGTCCACCCGCCAGTCAAGAAAGGGTATGCCGTGCTGAGTCTGGTTTTTGTCGTAATCGCGGCGCAGGTAGTATTCGTTATCCTCCGATTGAACCACCGGGTAAGCCATCTCGGTGCCGGGGTAGCTCACATAGCCCATTATATCTTCGTTTCGGGCGTAAAGGGCGGCGAATTTAGTCTGGTAGTTGCGGGGGAAATCCTCGGGCAGGTCGCCGGGGTCTATGTTGCCGTAGGTGTACATATCCCTGAGATCCACCGACTGCATCCGAAACTGCCAGGACTGTAAATACCAGTAGCCGATGTATCCCGCGGAACCGAGAAAAACCAGGACAGCCAGTATAAAAATTAGCTTCTTCACCTTAACCCCCGGCCTGTCGGCCCTTTTGATATGGAAATTGCCGAAAAACCTGCGCGCAAAGCCTTTGCTCTCCCGTGGCCCGGCGTTCCCGCCCGTGTCCTCGTCGGGCAGGTCGGTTACGGTTCGGCCGGCGAGGGCGTCCGCGAGAGGAATGGCGCCCATATAGCGCCCGGGCAGGTAATCTACAAAGAGGCGAATCATGTTGAGGGCGCGCGAGAGGGCCGCGTCGACCACGTAGTTGTTTTCGGCGGGGTCTCCGGTACCCACCACCAGCTTTTTGACATAGACGCTTGAGCTGTCGGCGACCGCTATATACACAAGGCCGCAGGGAGCGCGCTTGTCGCCCCCCCGGCCGACGGTTACGGCTACGCCTATGTCGGCGTCCGCCAAACCCCTTGCCGAGTCGGCCATGGCGACCGCGACCTCCTCGCAGACTCCGCCCCGCTTTTTAAGAAGCTTGCCGGGAATATCAAGAATCCCCTTTTTTTCGTAGTCGTCGTCGACAAGGACGCTCTGGCGCAGAACCTGCGAGCCGCCCGCCGCCTCGTTCAGGACCCGGGCCAGCATTCCCGAGCTGCCAGATTCAGCTATGGCTACGCTCAGCCGCTTTTTTAACAGCTTGTCCGCCACCGCGTCCTGCAGCGAATCCACGTCCAGGCCGTAGGCGCAGTCGCCCAGCAGGTCGACAATCCGCTGAAGCGCCGGAGTACAGGCCGCCGCGGCTTCTCCGGCGCCGGCGCCCTGCCCGCTAACCCGCACAAGAATCTCCGCGCCCTCCTTTTGGAGAGTAACGGAAGGATTTGAGGAATTCATAACGCCCGCGATTGTTTTGCGAACCATTTCCTCAGAAATACCCCAGGTGCGTACGGTGCGGGTTACGGTAGCCGGCTCGGCGGTCGGCCGGTTGGCAAGCCAGGGCAGAACGTCCTCTTTAAGAAGCTGCGCCGCCTCCTCCTCAACCGCCGGCAGCATTATAATATGCTGCCTTGAGGACGAAATTATGAGCCCCGGGGTTTTACCCGCCCGCCCCGGAAAAAAGAGGGAGCCGCGCGGAATTACGGCAAGTGCTTCGTCGGTATCCTCCTGTGGGGTTCCTGTCTTAAGGCAGTAATCTCGGATCGAATCGAGCAGGTCGCGATTAAGCTCTGTCGAAAGGCTGAGCCCCTGCGCGACCACCTGCCTGGCCACGCCGCCCGACTCGGGCGACAGTCCGCCCAGGATCATAACAAGGTTGCTGCGGCGAAGGGCGCCCGCGATTCCCCTTTGCAGGTCGCCCCGGCCCGCGCAAAGGCCTATCTGCTCGCGGACCTTTATTCCCACGCCGCTAAGGGTCCGCGCCACGCTTTGCGCGCAGACCCTCGCGCTCTCTGACGCGTCAGGGCTGTCGGGCATGAGAATAATCTCTGCGATCAAGGCAAAACCCCCCGGGTAGTTGTTAGTTTTTAGCCGTCAGCAGCCGGCAAAATTGCGGATTAACACTTTCTCTATGCCGTCAAGCGCCTCAAGAATCAGGGCTCCCTGGTCCAGGGCTTCTTCGGCCCTTATTATTTCTTCAAGCTTAGGCTTGGTTTTGGGGTGGCGGGGGGTAAAGACCACGCAGCAGTCGTCGAAGGGCTCTACGCTGGTCTCGAACGCGCCGATTTTACGGGAGAGGGATACGATCTCCTCCTTGTCCATTCCAACCGCGGGCCGCAGCACCGGAAGGCTCAGCCCCTCCTGGGTGCAGGCGAGGGAGGGAAGGGTCTGGCTGGCCACCTGGCCCACGCTCTCGCCGGTAATAAGCGCGCCGCAATCGTCGCGCTGAGCCATACGGTCGGCTATACGCATCATAAAACGGCGCATAATTATGGTCGAAAGCTGCTCGGGGCAAAGCTCCCTGATCTGCTCGGAGATTTTGGTGAAGGGGACTATAAATAGGGGTATCGTACCGCAGTAGCGCGTCATTATCCCGGCGAGGCGCTTTACCTTGTAAAGCGCCCGCTCGCTCGTGTAGGGGGGCGTGTGGAAGTGTATGGCGCTTATCGAAAGCCCTCGCTTAGCCATCATCACCCCGGCCACGGGACTGTCGATCCCGCCCGAGAGAAGAAGCATTCCCCGCCCGGAGGATGAAACGGGAATCCCGCCCGCGCCCGGTATCTGGCGTCCGTGAAGGTAGGCCGCGAAGTCGCGGATCTCGACCGTAACGAGAACGTCGGGGCTTTCAACGTCCACCCTGAGGTGGGGGAAGCGCCCGAGCAAAAACGCGCCGAGCTTTTCGCATATCTGCGGGGAGTTTAGAGGGAATCGCTTGTCGGAGCGCTTGGCGGCTACTTTAAAGGTCCTGGCTGACAAAAGCTCGCGGCCCAGATATTCGGCGGCGGCCTCCTCCAGGGCGGCGTAATCCTTTTCGGCCACGCGGGCCCTGCAAAGAGCCGCGATCCCGAATACGCGCGAAAGCCGCTCCAGGGCCTCGGCCATGTCGCAGTCTCCCGCAGGCTCCACAAAGGTGGTCGACTGAGCCTTTAGGAACCTGAATTCCCCGAGATCCTTCAGCGCGCTCTTGCAGTTTTTGATAAGCATATCTTCAAAGCTTCCGCGGTTTAAGCCCTTGAGGGCGATCTCGCCGCTTTTGAGCAGTATGATTTCCTTCATGTATCTGTTTGCTCCCCGGTTTTGATTTAACCCTGCGCCCCTGTTCGCCTTAGAGTTTGCGTCGCGGTCTCGAGAGCGTCGAAGAACGCGGCCAGGTCTTCTTCGGTATTGTCGGGGCAGAGGCTAACCCGCACAGCCCCCTTTATACGTTCGGGGGCAAGGCCCATGGCCGCGAGGACGCGGCTGTCCTTTCCGCCCGAGCAGGCGGACCCGCCCGAGACGTACACCCCCCGCTCCGAAAGGAAGGAGACGAGGTGCCCGCTAAGGTACCCCGGCGCGCTTACGTTACAAATATAAGGTGCCATTTCGCCGGGTGAATTGATGCACAAGCCCGGTGTATTTGCCGCTCTTTTCATAAAATATTCGCAAAGATCCCGCAAATGGGCAAGATTTCCCGCCCGGTTGGCGTGCATTATGGACGCGGCCTCGGCAAAAGCGCACGCAAGGGGGACGTTTTCGGTGCCGGGGCGGATGGAAACGCCGTGCCTTCTGTCAACCTGCTGCCCGCCGCCTTTTAAAATGGGCAGGATTCTCACGCCGCTTTTAATATACAGCGCGCCGATCCCCTTTGGGGCGTGAAGCTTGTGGCCGCTGACGCTCATAAGGTCGGCCCCCAGCCTTTTGGGGGAGACGTTAAGCCTGCCAAAGCCCTGCACGGCGTCGCAATGTATGAGGATTCGCTCGTTTTTGGCCCTTGCCGCCGCCGATATTTCCTCTAATGGAGCGACGGCCCCCGTCTCGGAGTTGACCAGCATGCAGGAAAGAAGAACGGTATCCTCATTAACCGCGCCGGCTATGGCGTTCTTGTCGAACCGGCCGTCGGGCAGTGGAGGGGCGACGCTGAGCCTCGCGCCCTCTTTCTCAAGAAACTGAAGGGGCTCAATGACCGAGGAGTGCTCTACCGCCGTTGTCACAATGCCCGAGCCCTTGCGCCGGCGCGCTTCAAAAGCGCCGGTGAGCGCCAGATTATTGGATTCAGTCCCGCCGGAGGTAAAGTAGACCTCCCGCGGCTCGCAGCCCAAGATTTCCGCAAGCCTGCCCCGGGCTTCTTCCAGGGCGGCGCTTGCCGAAAGGCCCTTGGCGTGGAGTGAGGATGGGTTGCCGTATTCCTCACGCATCATAAAAAGCGCTTTTTTAGCGACGTCTGGATGTGTGCGGGTAGTCGCGGCGTTGTCGAGATAAACCTCGCGCAAGTTAAGAACAGCTCCTTTAGGGATTCGGGGTTAATAAAATCATAATACTCTAATTGTAGCGGACAGTCAAATGCGGGAGCGGTATAAGGGCGGTCCCGCAGATTACCCGCGGTCGCTCGCTGCCCGGGCTCCGGGCGCTGCCGGCCCCATGCGGCAAAATAAAAGTTAATTCCCTTGCTTTTTATCGGGCTATGCTATACAATCAGGTTTGGGCGAGGCTTTGCCCGCATTGTCAATAGAGTAGGATAGCGTGCGTTACGCGCCGTTTGGACGGGGAGTTGCCGAACGGACGAACAGGCAAGGCTTTTGAGGAAAAAGTCATGGTCTGGCGATGCGCTTTCCGCATCCCGCTGTTGCATAAACAATGGAATAATACTTCCGTTTATGTCGCAGGATGCCGCCGAAATTATAAACGGAGGTATTTTTTATGCGAACTTTTTTTTCGTTGCAGAGTGTTTTCAGGACACGCAACCTGGTGCTTATGGCCCTTATGGCGGCGCTTACATTTGTGCTGTCGCAGTTTACCATAGCGATTGGCGATACCTTTAAGCTGCTTTCTTTATCCTACCTGCCGGGCGCGGTCGTCGGATGCCTCTTTGGTCCCTGGGCGGGCGTGGCCTTCGGCTTTGTAGCCGATACGGTGGGCTATATCGCAAGGCCGATGGGCCCGTGGTTTCCCGGCTACGCTCTCAGCGCCATGATTGTAAATTTTATCTACGCGCTTTTCCTCTACCGGCAAAGGCTCAGCGTGCCGCGGGTGACTCTTGCCCATATTTCCCAGACCTTGCTTGTAACCCTTGGGGTAAATTACCTGTGGAATATTATTATGTACGGAGCGGCCGCCGGTACGTTTTTTACGGGCCAGCGCATCGTCAATAACATAGTTCAAATTCCCCTTCACGTTTTCTTGACCTGGATGTTCTGCCGCCTTGCGCGCCGCCTTGAGGCGGGCAGAATCAGCCACGCCTGAGATTATGCGGGATTTTTATTCGACAGGTTAATCTACTATACATGACAAAAAAACGCGCAAACCACAGCATATGTGATTCGCGAGCGAAGGCTATGCGGGCGGCCGTATTTAGCTTTATGTTAGCATATTATTGTAGCTGTCGCGTGTCGCGATTTGTATTTTTATGACAGGATGGTTTGGGATGCTTTTATTATTGGGGATAATCTACCTTTCATTTATAAGCCTCGGGCTGCCCGATTCGCTGCTGGGCAGCGCCTGGCCCTCGATGTATGGGGGGCTTGGCGTCGGCATTGACGCGGCGGGAATCATATCGGTTATTATATCGGCGGGCACCGTGGTCTCCAGCTTGCTAAGCGACCGCGTTATAAGGCGGTTCGGAACCGGCGCGGTTACCGCCGCAAGCGTTGCCATGACGGCGGCGGCCCTGTGGGGATTTTCTGTTTCGGGCGGGCTTGCGACCCTCTGCCTTTGCGCCGTACCGCTTGGCTTGGGCGCGGGCTCGGTGGACGCGGCGCTTAACAATTTTGTAGCCTTACATTACAAGGCGAGGCATATGAGCTGGCTTCACTGCTTCTGGGGCCTGGGCGCGTCACTGGGCCCGGTTATAATGGCGCGCAGCCTTGCGAGCCTTAATTCCTGGAGCTCGGGCTACAGGACGATTTCCATATTGCAGCTCGGGCTTGCGGCGATACTTATCTTTTCGCTGCCGCTCTGGAAAAAAGCGCCCCCGGCGCGAGGAGAAGATGAAGGTGAGGGCGAAAAAGCTCCGCCTGCGCTTTTTCTGCTCAGGCTCCCGGGAGCCAAACAGGTTATGCTCGCCTTTTTTTGCTACTGCGCTATAGAAAGCTCGGTGGGGCTTTGGGGCGGCAGTTATCTTGTAACTGTTCACCGGTTTACCACTACTGCCGCCGCCGGCCGCATTTCCGTTTATTACGCGGGGATTACACTTGGCAGGCTTGCCTCGGGATTCCTGGCCATAAAGCTCAGCAACAGGCGTATGATCACGCTGGGCCAGCTTGTTATCGGGGCGGGAGCGGCTATGCTGTTTTTGCCATTTGGGGGCTATTATATTTCGGCGGCCCTCTTCCTGATCGGCCTTGGCCTTGCGCCCATATATCCGAGCCTGATACACGATACCCCCGCGAACTTTGGAAGAGGAAATTCACAGGCCATGATCGGGCTCCAGATGGCCAGCGCCTATGTGGGCACAACATTAATGCCGCCCCTCTTCGGTCTTATGGGCGCGCGGGCAGGCTACGGGCTGTTGCCGGTTTTTACAGCGATTTTGCTTTTTGCCATGGCCTTTATGACGGTCGGGCTCTACAAGGGCGTGAGATGATAAAATATAATACTGCCGGTATAGGGCTTGTTTGATAAATGTTCCAGTTCGTGCTTTTGCCTAAAATTTTGACGGATTTTGTGTGAGGAGGACGCCGCTTGGCTGACGCCAGGCAAGGGCGACGAGCAGGGAATCTGCAAAATTTGGCAAAATGACGAACATGGGTTATTTATCAAACAAGCCCTAATAGCCCGCCAATATAAAAGAGGGCGTGCCCGGGATTATAAGCCCGCACGCCCTCGTGTTTTTTTATAACCTAAGAATACCGCTCCCGGTTATTTGCCGCGCAGGAGCTCGTATTTGGTCTTGGTTGCAAGGCCCCCGCGTATATGACGTTCCTGTTTGTTTTGTTCGAGCACACGTTTTACCGCCTCGTAAAGATTCTCGTTAACAGTCCGCAGCCGCTCGCTGACATCTTTATGTACGGTTGATTTGCTTACACTGAACTTTTTTGCCGCCTGGCGCACCGTGGCGCCTTTTTCCACTATATACTGCGCAAGCGCGACCGCGCGCTCTTCGGGCAACCCTTTCAAATCCAACCCTCCCTCGATGTACTATGCTAATTTATATGCGGGCACTCAGGGAAGATATGACTTTATTCGCGAATCTGCTCCCCTTTTTATTGGCGTTTGGCATTGCCGTCTGTCGTCCCCCGCGGGGCGGCGGGCCATCTGCCTTGCGCACAGGGCGATATCCAACGCTAAACAGCTTACGGGAAGCCTCGCGGCGGCTACCCGTAATCGCCCGCCGGCTGCCAGCGCGGTCACGCTATATTTTAAGGGCGCGCGCAGCGCCCTTACGCGCGCATTCTCTTAAGTATTGACTTGACAGAAGGCCTTGTTTCCGGTATAATTAGCATTGATAATCCTGTTGCTAATAGGGGGATCACGCCCGTATGGGCGGATGCGGCAGCGCGGGGGCCAGGTAAGCGGCTTTTCCCGCAGCGACGCGACTTTTGCTGCACAGCGTGGGGAGGGAATCAGAGATGTCAGAGGTACGCATCAAGGATAACGAATCCTTGGACAGCGCGCTGCGCAGGTTTAAAAGGCAATGTGCTAAGTCGGGCGTGTTGCAGGAAGTCCGTAAGCGTGAACACTACGAGAAGCCGTCGGTTAAGCGTAAGAAGAAGTCCGAGGCTGCGCGCAAGCGTAAGTTCAAATAGCGTGATTCAAAAAAAAGCGGGCGCGTTGCCCGCTTTTTTTAAATTAAATATCTTGAAAGAGCCCGAAAGGGAAGGG
>JAITVF010000033.1 GCA_031285945.1 Oscillospiraceae bacterium | reverse complement strand
CTCGATCTTATATATGAAATAAAAGGATGATACCATGAACCCCGCGCCCCCCGCAATCCCCGTGACGATAGACGAGCTCTTAAATAGCAGAGAGGAAAGAGCCCTGCTCCAGCGCGAATTGCTTGCTTCTTACAGTGGCTGCGCCCTTGTCTCCTTTATGGTAAACTTCCCCGGACCCTTTAAGGCGGGAGAGGACGCCGTTTTTATCCACAAGGAGGGAATACGCGCGCTCGAAGAGCTCCTCGAGCCTATACCCTCGCCCCACAGTGAGCAGAGAGAGCTCGCCACCGGCCGCGAATACTTCCGTCTCACCCGCTCGGAGCCCGCTGAAATAAAGCGGATATGCTGCCGGCTGGAGGAAGGCCACCCGTTGGGAAGGCTTTTCGACATAGACGTGATAGGTAAGGACGGCGTGCCCATAAGCCGGACTGAGCTGGGGCTTGAGCCCAGGGGCTGTCTCTTATGCGGCGAAAACCCCACCGTCTGCCGCAGAAGGGGGGCGCATACCATAGAAGAGCTCACCGGCCGCATCGCAGAGATGGTACGGCGATACCGCGAGAAGGCCTTATATCAGGGAGGATGACTGCGGTGGACGCAACGCTTAGAGATATGCCCCTCCGGATAAAAAGCTTCAGGGAGCAGGTAAGGGGCTTCCTTGCCCGCCACGGGCTGCGCCTCGAGCCGGTAGACTATTACGCGGGCTTATTCTGCGGCGGCGACATGGTCTGCGGGGGCGGCTACGCCGGCAATACCATAAAATGCGTGGCGGTAGAGGAAGACCACCGGGGCGAGGGGCTTTCGGGCAAGCTTTTATCCCATCTGCTGTCCCGGCTGCGCTATGAGGGAGCGGGCAACGTCTTCCTCTTTACAAAGCCGGAAAACGAGGCTTTGTTCAGGGATTTATCCTTTTGCACCGTAGGCCTCACCGAAACGGCCCTTCTGATGGAGACGGACAGCAGGGGGATTTCATCCTTCTGCGAAGGGCTCGGGCCTTTTCGCCAGGAAGGGGTAAGCGCAGGCATAGTCATGAACGCAAACCCTTTCACCAACGGGCATCTTCACCTAGTCGAGCAGGCTAAGAGCCGCTGCGACGCCTTGCATATATTCGTGGTGGAAGAGGACGTAAGCGACTTCCCCTACGCCGTAAGAAAGCGGCTTGTCAAAGAGGGCTGCGCTCATATAAAAGGGGTTTTTGTACACGGCGGCGGGCCATATATTATCTCGGGGGCAACCTTTCCCACCTACTTCCTCAAGGAGGATTCCGACTTCGCCTCGGTTCACGCGGGGCTCGACGTCGATATCTTCGGGCGAAGGATTGCGCCCTGCTTAAATATCAGCCTCCGCTTCGCCGCGGAGGAGCCCCTCGATCCCGCCACCGCCCGCTACAACGCCGCCATGTCCGGCATACTTCCGCGCTACGGCGTAGCTCCGGTAATTATCCCAAGAAAAGAAGAGGGCGGCAGGGTGATAAGCGCGTCGGCGGTGAGAAGGGCCCTTGCGGCGGGAGATCGCGAAGGGCTAAGGCCCCTCGTTCCCCCGGCCACGCTTGAATATCTGCTGAGCCCGGAGGGGGAAAATATCGCCAAAAGTATAAAGGGCAAGAGCTGAGCGTGTCAATTTATCTGTTCTTTTGCGGCTTGGCATGTTAAAATAGCACTATTATTATTAAGGGGGTAACTGCTTTGATACGGCATTACAAGGAAGGACATTATCTTAAGGCCGGAAAGCTTATACCGGCAGCCGGGGCCGAGGGCTTCGGCCCGCCCGAAGCGGCAAGAGAAAAAACCATAGCCTATAAAATTCTGAGGGCGCACAACAAGGGGACCGATCCTAAAAATATGAGGATATCCTTCGACGCCCTTATCTCCCACGATATCACCTTTGTCGGCATTATCCACACAGCCAGGGCCTCGGGTATGACCGAGTTCCCAATCCCCTACGCTATGACCAACTGCCACAACAGCCTTTGCGCCGTGGGCGGCACCATCAACGAGGACGACCACGCCTTCGGGATTTCGGCCGCTAAAAAATACGGCGGAATCTACGTCCCCCCCAATCAGGCGGTAATCCACCAGTACGCGCGCGAAAAGATGGCGGCCTGCGGCAACATGATCTTAGGCTCAGACAGCCACACGCGCTACGGCTCTTACGGCTCTATGGGCGTGGGCGAGGGCGGCGGCGAGCTTGCCAAGCAGCTCCTTAAGAACACCTGGGATATCGCTGCCCCCGAGGTGGTCTGCGTATACCTCGAGGGCACGCCGAAAAGAGGCGTAGGCCCGCAGGACGTTGCCCTGGCTCTTGTCGCGGCTACCTTTCCTAAGGGGGACGTAAAAAACAAGGTGCTGGAATTTGTGGGCCCCGGCGTAAAGAGCCTTTCGGCCGATTACAGAATCGGCATAGACGTTATGACCACCGAGACCTCCTGCCTGAGCTCTATATGGGAGACCGACGAGGTTATAGAGGCCTACTACAAGAACGCCGGCCGCCCCGAGGCCTACAAAAAGCTCAGCCCCGAGGAGGGCGCCTACTACGACAGCGCTATAAAAATCGACCTCGGCAAGGTCGAGTGCATGATCGCCCTGCCCTTCCACCCCTCCAGGGCGTGGACTATTCGCGAGCTCCAGGAAGACCCCGAGGGAATACTCTCGCAGGTAGAGGCGGACTGCAACAAGCAGCTGGGCGGAAAGGTCCGCATGGACCTGAGGCGCCATATCAAAAACGGTAAGGTCACCTGCGACCAGGGCGTTATCGTCGGCTGCTCGGGCGGCATGTACGACAATATCATGATCGCAGCCGAAATACTTAAGGGCGCCGATATCGGCAACGGCTTTTTTGATATGAGCGTCTACCCCTCCTCGGCGCCAATCTCCCTCGCGGTAACCGAGAACGGCGCGGCGGCCACCCTTATGAGGGCGGGCGCGGTCATGAAGCCTGCCTTCTGCGGCCCCTGCTTTGGCGCGGGAGACACGCCCTCGCACAACGGGCTTTCCATACGCCACGCCACACGCAACTTCGCAAACCGCGAGGGCTCTAAGCCGGGCGAGGGCCAGATTTCCGCCGTCGCCCTGATGGACGCGAGGTCGATAGCCGCAACGGCGGCCAACGGCGGCGTTCTTACCGCCGCCACCGACATAGACTACAACGAGCCCGAGATCCCTTACGTATACGAGAACGGCATCTACGAAAAGCGGGTATACGAGGGCTTTGGCAGGCCGCATCCGGAGGAGGAGCTCGTGCTCGGGCCCAACATCCGCGACTGGCCGAAAATGCCTAAGCTCGAAGACGACATGCTCGTAAAGCTTTCAGCCGTTATCGACGACGAGGTGACAACAACAGACGAGCTTATCCCCTCGGGCGAGACGTCGTCCTACCGCTCCAATCCCATACGCCTCGCGGAGTTTGCCCTTTCCAGAAGGGTTCCCGGCTATGTTGAAAGCTCTAAAGAGGCCCTCGGGATGGAAACAGCCCGCGCGCGCGGCGAGGCTCCCGCAAAGGCCGCGGAAATACTCAAAAAAGTCGGGGGCGACATTAATAAGACCTCAATCGGCTCCTGCGTATTCGCTAAAAAGCCGGGCGACGGCTCCGCCAGAGAGCAGGCCGCTTCCTGCCAGAAGGTCCTGGGCGGCTTCGCCAATATCTGCTACGAATACGCCACCAAGCGCTACCGCTCAAACTGCATCAACTGGGGCATCGTTCCCTTTACCATCGGCCAGAGCGTGGAGTTCCCCTATCAGGACGGCGACTACGTATATATCCCCGGCGTCAGGAGCGCCATAGCCTCGGGCAAAGAGGATATTCCCGCAAAGGTTGTTACCGCCGCAGGCGAGGTAATAGATATACTTCTCTGCTGCGGCGGCCTGACCGACGACGAAAGGCTTATACTTCAGGAGGGCTGCCTGATGAACTACTACGCCGCGGGGCATTCGAACTGACCGTTGCCCAAAAAACGATTTAATTGAGGAGAGTGCGTGCCGTAATGCTTAAGGTAAAAATGACCACCCCCATAGTCGAGATGGACGGGGACGAAATGACCCGCATACTTTGGAAGATGATAAAGGATGAGCTGATTCTTCCCTTTGTGGAGCTCAACAGCGAATACTACGACCTTGGGCTGCTTTCGCGCAACGACACAAAGGACCAGATCACGGTAGACGCCGCCAACGCCAACCGCAAGTACGGCGTGGCGGTAAAGTGCGCGACTATTACGCCCAACAAGCAGCGTATGGAGGAGTATCCGCAGCTCACCGAAATGTGGAAGAGCCCCAACGGAACCATTCGCTCTATACTTGACGGCACGGTGTTCCGCGCCCCCATACTTATCGACTCTATAAAGCCGGTCGTCCGCAACTGGACAAAGCCGATCACCATTGCCCGCCACGCCTACGGCGACATTTACCGCGCAGTCGACTTTAAGACCGACGAGCCGGGAGTAGCCACCATCACCTTTAAGGGCGAGTCGGGCGGCGAGCATTCGGTCACTGTTCAAAAGGTTGAGGGCCCCGCGATCTGGCAGGGGCTTCACAACAAGGAAAGCTCCATACGCTCCTTTGCTCACGCCTGCTTTAAATACGCCGTCGGCACAAGGCAGGACCTGTGGTTCTCGACCAAGGATACCATCGCCAAGGTTTACGACGGCTACTTCAAGACTATATTCGAGGAAGTCTTTACGGAATACGAAGAAGAGTTTGGGCGCCTCGGCATAGAATACTTCTACACCCTTATCGACGACGCCGTGGCCAGGGTGATCCGCTCGGACGGCGGCTACATCTGGGCCTGCAAAAACTACGACGGCGACGTTATGAGCGACATGGTCTCCACCGCCTTCGGCTCTCTGGCCATGATGACCTCGGTTCTCGTCTCCCCCGACGGCAAGTACGAGTACGAGGCCGCCCACGGCACCGTAACCCGCCATTACTACAAGTACCTCAAGGGCGAGGAAACCTCCACAAACCCGGTGGCCACCATCTTCGCCTGGTCGGGGGGCCTGCGCAAGCGCGGCGAGCTCGACGGCCTCGGGGATCTCGTAAAATTTGGCGACGCGCTCGAAAAAGCAACGCTCGATACCCTCAACGGCGGCGTTATGACCAAGGATCTGGTGGGCCTCGCAGAACCGGGAGTTCCCGCCAGGGCGGTCAGCTCCAAGGACTTTATCGCAGCCATACGCACAAGGCTCCAGGAGATAATTGCCTGATTCCAAAAGGCGCCGTATAATTTCGAAGCCACCCCCCGGGGTGGCTTCGTTTCGCGGTTGTACGCGCCGGCGCTCACAGCCCCGTTCAAGTTTTTTATACTAGTGGTCTGACCGGCCACTAGTAATACTCGCCTTTGCCTCGCGTCCGTCACATTGCGTCAATAGCGCTAAACAATGGGGCAACTCCGCTCTAGGTATTTAGTCGCCGGTTGCTTCATCGCCGGTCGCTTCGTCGACAGTGTCGGCTTCGTCTGCGTCGGTAGGTGTCGCGACTGTCATATTCTGTGCGGTCTGTGCCGTGGCATCGATCCGGTCATAATACTGAACCCGCTCCAACACACCGTCCGTCACATAAAGGCGACCGGTTTGCTGGTTTACGGCGATTCCCATCGGGGAAAAGTAATCCCCCTCGCTTATAGACATCTCTCCAAATGTTTCTAGCAGTGTGCCCGAGGTGTCGTACACACGCATACATTTGTGTGACGTGTCCGCCACAACAATCTTGCCGTCTGCGGTGGCGGCAACGCCGTAGGGCAGCAGCATCGCACCGTCGGCCTTGGCGTTGTCGTAATATTGCAGGGGATCAATGTTAGGCTGCCCAAGCTGCCCTAAGTAGCTGCCGGTCAGCGTGAAAATTTGAACGCGGTTGTTGCCGCTGTCGGCCACATACAACGCGGTTTCCTCGCTGCCGTAGGGAGCAATTAGTAAGTCGCAAGGGTTATTAAAGCGGCCGTTGGCAGTGCCGCTTCCGCCCCACGAACGAACCAGTACGCCGTTTTGAAATACTTTAATTGAGTGCGAGCTCCAATCGGAAACATATACTCTGCCAACGGTATCGTCTGTAGCCACACCCCAAGGCAGCGTAACGCCCCCGATCGGGGTAGCAAGTACAAACGCGCTGGAATTGGCCGGCTTGGCTACCACGCGCCCGTTCCCGAAATCAGCGACAACCAGCGTTCCATAAATGCCTACCGTGACCTGCTTGGGATAAAGAAATCTTCCCAGTATGCTTCCCGAACCGTTTGGTCCGCCGTTTCCGCCATAGCTTTGCAGCAGGTCTCCGTTCTCGTCAAACCGTTGTATGCGGTGGTTAAACGAATCGCTTACATACACCTCGCCGTTGGTGGGGTCTACAGCAACGCTTTGCGGGTTAGAAAACTGGCTGCTGCTTGTCCGCGACGTCCCGTAGCTGGAGTAGAGCATTGTATTGTTAAGTATAGAACCAAACTTAATAATGCGGCTGTGGGAATCGAGCGCCGTAACATAGTTATTCTCGAGTATAGCATGTGTCGGAAGACTCATGCCCAGCGCCCCGTTCTGCGACTGATAGAAGCTAAAGTTGCTGTTATAGTTGTTGTATACCATTACACGGTTGTTGCCGCTGTCGGTAACCGCTACGCGTCCGGTAGATTTTTCTACATACACGCCGCGCGGGTGGTTAAAAATATTGCTCTGAAAGCTAAATATATTGGCCGGATTGTATATGCCCTGAGTGCCAAATTTTTTGGCGAACTGCCAGCTTGGGTAAGTTTGGAATACCTGTATGCGGCTATTGTATGTATCGGCTACATAGAGCCTGTCCTGCGCGTCTATCGAAAGCCCTTGCTGCACCTTGAACTGGCCGTTGGAAGAGCCCCATTCGCCATAAGCCGCCAAAAAGGTTCCGTCAATGTCAAACTTTTGAATGCGGTGGTTGAGTTCGTCGCTTACATAGTAGTTTCCGTGGCTATCCTGCACTATAGAGCGCGGAATATTGAACTCCCCGTCCCCGTCGCCGGGTCCTCCCCACTGCGTTACAAATTGCAGGTCGCTGTCGTACTTTAGAATAGAATGGGTGCCCAGCTCATTAATAAGAATATTATCGTCGTTGTCCACATAAACAAAGAGCGGCATGTCAATGCCAGAAATTTCGTCGGTCTGCTGGTAGTTGCTATTGAGCTTAAGAACGCGCCCTCCCGCGATATCGGCCACGAAGTAGTTGCCGTCCGAATCCTTGGCCAGACCCACAGGGTTACCCAGTGTATAACTGGGCGCCGACGGGCCGGGGTCGTCGCCCAGCACACCTTCGTAAGCGAAATACGCCGAATCCCCGGCGGCAGACGCCTGCACGGTAAGCCCCGCGCAAAGCAGCAGAACCAGAAACGCCGCCAACATTGTTCTTTTCATAAATTGCACATCCTTTCTAGTTGTCTGGTGTTATGTTTCAGGACCTGTATTCAACACTGGGACGCGCTGCCGCGGCAAAGCGATTTTTTCTCAGTTCGGGGCAACTTTTAAAGAATGCTTTACGCATTACAAAGAATTTAGCAAAGCGTACGTAAAAATCACCGCCGGTAGGGCGCTTAGAATATCGAATACAGGTTCTTTATCCTATAGGAATGCTCCAACACTTCTCTTGATATAATACTGGTGCAAAAGCGCCGCATATAAAAACATTAAATATGAATCAGTATTTATATTATAGCACCGCTTATTTCTATTTTCAATATTTTCCAATGCGTTTTACTCATAGTCGGTCAGACCTCTAGTACAAATCAGCACGAGGCTCTCTTTGGCAGAGCTTCCAAAAACTTTACAGCGGCTTTATATAAGCTTGAGTTGACTTTTTTTTTATTTGGCGTATCATAAGAATTGTTGTAAGGCCTGACAGGCTTTGCTCGCCATATTAAAGCGGACCGGGGATATCGGGATATGAGCTATAAGATCGGGATCGACGTCGGCTCCACTACCCTTAAAACGGTGGTTCTGGGCAACGACGGCCGAATAATAGAAAAAAGCTACCAGCGCCATTTTTCCCGCGTAAGGGAAATGACGCTTACGCATATTTTGTCTTTGGAGCATATACTTCGCGGCCACCCCTTAAAGGTGGCCGTTACCGGCTCAGCCGGCTTGGGCATCTCTAAGGATTCGGGGCTCGAGTTTGTTCAGGAGGTCTTCGCGACCGCCGGCGCGGTAAAAAAAACAGTACCCGAAACCGACGTGGTGGTGGAGCTTGGCGGCGAGGACGCAAAGATAATATTCCTGGGCGGAACCCTTGAGGAGCGTATGAACGGCACCTGCGCGGGCGGCACCGGCGCCTTTATAGACCAGATGGCCACCCTTTTAAACGTTACGGCCGACGAGCTCGACCAGCTCAGCCTCAAGGCGGAAAAGATATACCCCATAGCCTCGCGCTGCGGGGTATTCGCCAAAAGCGATATCCAGCCGCTGCTTAACCAGGGGGCTCGCAAGGAGGATATCGCGGCCTCCATCTTTCAGGCGGTTGTTGAGCAGACCATAGCGGGGCTCGCCCAAGGGCGGCGGATCGCCGGCAACGTGCTCTTTCTGGGGGGGCCGCTGAGCTTTTCCCGAGGGCTTCAGAAGCAGTTTGTAAAAACACTGGGGCTGCCTGTTAGAAACGCGGTCTTTCCGGCCCTTGCGCCATACTTCGTGGCGCTTGGCAGCGCGTACTATGCTCAGAGCCTTTCTGAGGACTACGCCCTAACCTTTGACGAGCTTATTTCCCGCCTGCGCGAAGCTCCTTCGCAGACGGGCGGGCTTTCCTGCCGCAAGCCCCTTTTTGAAAACGAAGAGGAATACGGGGCCTTTAAAAGCCGGCACGCCGCCATGACGGCCGACTTTGGGGATATCGAAAGCTACAGCGGCAAGGCGTATCTGGGGGTAGACGCCGGCTCAACCACCACAAAGCTTGTGCTGCTCGGCTGTGACGGCGCTATACTTTACCGCCACTACGTGAGCAACGGCGGCAATCCGCTCCCCGTTATAAAGGAGCAGCTTGAAAATATATACAGGCTGTGCGCCGGCAGAATCGAAATATCCTCGAGCGCCGTTACCGGCTATGGCGAAGAGCTTATGAGGGCGGCCTTCGGGATAGACCTCGGAATAGTCGAGACCGTAGCCCACTACACCGCCGCCCGCCACTTCGACCCCTTGGTCGACTTTATAATAGATATCGGCGGGCAGGATATAAAGTGCTTTCAGATCCGCGACGGGGCGGTCGATTCGGTTATACTCAACGAGGCCTGCTCCTCGGGCTGCGGCTCCTTTATCGAAACCTTCGCCAAGGGGCTTGGCTACAGCGCCGAGCAGTTCGCTCAGCTTGCCCTTTTCGCCAAAGCCCCGGTCGACCTAGGCACCAGGTGCACCGTCTTTATGAACTCCTCGGTAAAGCAGGCCCAGAAGGACGGCGCAACCCCCGCCGATATTTCGGCCGGACTCGCGGTTTCGGTCATAAAGAACGCGCTCTATAAGGTAATACGGGCGCGCTCGGCCGGAGAGCTCGGAGAGCACATCGTGGTCCAGGGCGGAACCTTTTTGAACGACGCGGTGCTGCGGGCCTTTGAGCAGGAGCTCGAAAAAAACGTTACCCGCCTTGCCATAGCCGAGCTTATGGGAGCCTACGGCGCCGCCCTTTACGCAAGAGAAAACGAGACCGGGCAATCCTCGCTCATTTCGCCAAAGGAGCTTCACGCCTTTACCCACAAGGCTGTGGCGGCTACCTGCGGGCGGTGCACCAACCGTTGCTCACTCACCGTAAATACCTTTGCCGACGGCGGGCGGTTTATTTCCGGCAACAAATGCGAGAGGGGCGCGGGGGCCGAAAAGGCCTCGAGCCTGCCCAACATGATGCGCCGGCAGTACGAGCAGCTTATCTCTTACCCCTTAAAGGGCGGGGAACGGCTCAGGGTGGGAATCCCGCTCGTGCTCAACATGTACGAGAACCTGCCCTTTTGGTCGGCTTTTTTTGTGGAGCTGGGCTGCGAGGTCATACTTTCGGGCGAAAGCTCCCGCGAGCTTTACATGAAGGGCCAGCACACTATAGCCTCCGACACCGTATGCTATCCCGCAAAGCTTGTTCACGGCCATATCGAGGAGCTGGCTGAGAAAAATGTCGACGTCATATTCTACCCCTGCATGACCTATAACTTTGACGAAGGCATCTCCGACAACTGCTACAACTGCCCGGTGGTCGCCTATTACCCCGAGTCGATCGCGGCCAACGCGCTTTCTAATAAAGCCCCGCGCTTCCTCTACCCCCATCTGAGCCTTTCGGACGAAAGGTTTTTTGCGAGCCGGATTTACAGCGTCCTTAAGGATATTATACCCGGGCTTACAAAATCTCAGGTAAGGGCGGCCGCAAAGGCGGGCTACAGGCAATACGCCTCTTACCGGCGCGATATTTTGGCGGCGGGGGAGGAAGCTCTCGAATACGCTGAAAAAAACGGCGCCAGGGTTATAATGATGGCGTGCCGGCCATATCACGCCGACCCCGAGGTAAACCACGGGCTCGACAAGCTGCTTACGTCCCTGGGCTTTGTGATAGTCACCGACAGCTCGGTAGCTCTCAGCGGGGGCAAGCGCCGCCACAACGTGCTCAACCAGTGGACATATCACGCGAGGATGTACAACGCCGCCAGGATCGCGGCGGGGTACGATAATATGGAGATGGTTCAGCTGGTATCCTTTGGCTGCGGGCTGGACGCCGTTACCTCCGACGAGATAAAGGACATACTAAGAGCAAGCGGCAAGCTCTATACTCAGCTTAAAATCGACGAAATAAATAACCTGGGGGCAGTAAAAATCCGCCTGCGCAGCTTAAAGGCGGCTATGGAGGAAAGAGAGGCGATAACAAGTGCGGGATAACGATAATGTGATAATAAAGCCGCCCTTCACCGAGGAAATGAAAAAGGAATACACCATACTTATACCCGACATGCTCTCCTTTCACTTCGACCTTGTTGTGGGGGTGATGGCTCAGCACGGCTATAGAATGGAGGTGCTTAAAACAAGCCACCGCAATATAGTTGAGGAAGGCCTTAAGTCGGTGCATAACGATACCTGCTACCCCGCCCTGCTGGTGATAGGCCAGTTTATCGACGCTTTAAAGTCGGGGAATTACGATATAAACAAAACGGCGCTGCTCATAACCCAGACAGGCGGCGGCTGCCGGGCCTCCAACTATATATACCTGCTGCGAAAGGCGCTTGAGAAAAACGGCTTTGGCCACATACCTGTTTTGTCCTTAAACTTTTCGGGGCTCGAAAAGGAATACAGCGTCCCCCTCTCATTTAAGATGGTGGTCAAGCTTATTTTTGCGATTATCTACGCCGATTTTATCATGGGCGTTTACAACCAGTGCCTTCCCTACGAGCAAAACCCCGGCGAAAGCCTGAGGCTCGTAAAAGAGTGGAACGCGCGGCTCCTCAGCCAGATGAGCGGCCCCTCCTTCGTACGGGCAAAAAAGAATTATAAGGCCATACTCAGAGATTTCGCGGCCATAAAAAGGGTTAAGAGCGATAAGATCAGGGTTGGTATAGTGGGGGAAATCTACCTTAAGTTTTCACCTCTCGGGAACAACGGCCTCGAGGATTATCTTGTTTCCGAGGGGGCCGAGGTGATAAACTCGGGGCTTCTGGATTTTATAATGTATTGCGTTTATAACAATATCTACGACAAAAAGCTCTACGGCAAGGGCGGGCTCGGCTACGCGGCCAACTGCCTGGCCATGCGGTACCTTAAGGCTCGCCGGCGCGAAATGATAGCCGCGATAAAAGGGCATGGCGAATTCGCCCCCCCGTCCGACTTCTCCAAGGTAATTTCAGCGGCCGGCGATTACCTTGACCACGGGGTAAAAATGGGTGAAGGCTGGCTTTTAACCGCCGAAATGCTGGAGCTGATACATTCCGGCTGCAATAATATCGTTTCGGCGCAGCCCTTTGGTTGCCTGCCCAACCACATAGTGGCCAAGGGAATGATAAGAAAGATAAAGGACCGCTATCCCGATTCAAATATAGTCGCGGTCGACTACGACCCCGGAGCCTCGAGAATAAACCAGGAAAACCGCCTGCGCCTCATGCTTGCCAACGCAAAGCTCAACGGGGAGCGAAGGGAAGAGACGGCAACGCAAAAAGAAACCGGCACCGCGGAGGTAGCCGTGTAGCCGCAGGCGCTTTTTAGGTTGGTATCGGTTATATAATATTACACTGCCGTTTCCCCCGCCTTAGGCGGGGGAAACAATAGAAATTAGCATTTTAAATGCGGGTGATATTATCAATTCTTGTATCGCGCCCGCTTTTGTACTATAATGGATATAATTGTGGGCAATAACAGCTAATACTATCAGCGGAGGGCTTTATATGGTGAAACGCATTGAACTGGCGGCTTTGGGTCGCGAGCACGCCCGCTTTGAGGGGGAGGCCGTAACCGTTTGCGGCTGGATTAAAACCCTGCGTGATTCGGGCGGCATAGGGTTTATGGAGCTTAACGACGGCTCCTGCTTTGGAAGCACCCAGATCGTTTTTGAGGATGGCAAAATCCCCAATTATAAAGAGGCCGCTAAATTCGGGGTAGGCGCCGCCGTCTCGGTAACCGGCAGGGTTGTTCTTACCCCCGGGTCAAAGCAGCCCTTTGAAATCCACGCTGATAATATCGAGCTGCTGGGCGGGTCTGGGCCTGAGTATCCCCTGCAAAAAAAGCGCCACTCCCTTGAGTTTTTGCGCTCCATCTCACATCTGCGCCCTAGGGCCAACACCTTTAACGCGGTCTTTCGGGTGCGAAGCGTCGTGTCCTGGGCCATCCACAAGTTTTTCAACGAGCGGGGCTTCGTCTATTGCCATTCCCCCATTATCACCGGCTCCGACGCCGAGGGCGCGGGCGAAATGTTCCGGATTACCACACTCGATCCCAAAAATCCGCCCCTGACCGAATCGGGCGAGGTTGATTTTTCAGAGGACTTTTTTGGCAAGATGACCAGCCTGTCCGTTTCGGGGCAGCTCGAGGCCGAGAGCATGGCCCTTGCCTTTGGCAACGTTTATACCTTTGGGCCAACCTTTAGGGCGGAAAATTCCAACACTCCCCGCCACGCCGCCGAATTCTGGATGGTAGAGCCGGAGATCGCGTTCGCCGACCTTGACGACGACATGCGCCTCGCCCAGGATATGCTCCAGTTTGTGTTCGCCTATGTTCTGGAGCATTGCCCCGCCGAGATGGAGTTTTTCCGCAGCTTTTACGATAAGGATCTTATCGAGCGCCTCAGGGGTATCGTTTCGGCCGATTTCGCCAGGGTTACCTATACGGAGGCGATCGAGCTTTTAACCCCCCATAAGGATCGCTTTGCGTACCCCGTTTACTGGGGCTGCGACCTGCAGACCGAGCACGAGCGGTTTTTAACCGAGGAGATTTACCACGCGCCGGTTTTCGTTACAAACTACCCCAAAGAGATAAAAGCTTTTTATATGCGCGTTAACGACGACGGCAAAACCGTGGCCGCTATGGACTGCCTTGTGCCTGGAGTGGGCGAAATAATAGGCGGCAGCCAGCGCGAGGAGCGGCTCGACGTTCTTAACGAGAGGATTCGGGAGATGGGCCTGGATCTTTCGGGCTACGAGTGGTACCTCGATTTGCGCCGCTATGGCAGCGTAAAGCACGCGGGCTTCGGCCTTGGGCTGGAGCGGCTGGTCATGTATATAACCGGCGTATCCAACATCCGCGACGTAATGCCCTTCCCAAGAACCACCGGCTCGGCCGAATTTTAACCATTATAAATGCTCTTATAGCCCTTTAGCACATAATTACACTAACGGATATGAACTACAAGCTATCCGGGGAAAGGACCGTGAAACTATGTCAGCTTACCGCGAAATGAACAGGGACTCTATCGGAGCGGAGCTTTCTTCGCTCCGCCGCAGATATCAGCAGATGCAGCAAAAGGGGCTTATGCTCAATATCTCCCGTGGAAAGCCCGGGGCCGACCAGCTTGATTTAAGCCGGGGGCTCTTGAGCGTAATATCCGAGAGTGACAGCCTGCTAGCCGAGGACGGCACCGACTGCGGCAACTATGGCGTTCTTGAGGGGATTCCCGAGGCAAAGCGGCTTATGGCCGATATCCTTGAGCTTGAGCCGGAGGAGGTTATTGTAGGCGGAAGCTCGAGCCTGAATCTTATGCACGACTGTGTGAGCATAGGCTACCTTTTCGGGTACCCCGGCGGAACGGGCGGCTGGGGAAAGGAAGAAAACATAAAGTTTCTCTGCCCCTCCCCGGGCTATGACCGGCACTTTTCGGTAACCGAGCATTTCGGCTTTGAGCTTGTGGTTGTCCCCATGAACGCCGGCGGCCCCGATATGGACGTTGTGGAGCACCTTGTGCAGGATAAAAGCGTAAAGGGAATCTGGTGCGTCCCCAAGTATTCAAACCCCGAGGGCAAGACCTTTTCTGACGAGACTGTTCGCCGCCTCGCCGCCATTTCGCCTATGGCGCCCGATTTTCGCGTCTTCTGGGATAACGCCTACGCCGTTCACGACCTTTTCCCCAGCGAGCCGGATACGCTGCTGTCTTTAATGGCCGAGCTCAAGAGTAACGGCAGGCAGGACATGGCCCTTATGTTTACCTCAACCTCAAAGGTAACCTTCCCCGGCGGGGGAATCTCGGCCATAGGCGCCTCAAGGGCCAACATAGCCTGGCTTAAAAAGCACTTTGCCCCGCAGGTAATAGGCTACGATAAAATAAATATGCTGCGCCACGCTAAATTTCTGCCCGACCTCGAGGCGGTAAAAAAGCACAAGGCAAAGCACGCGGCCATACTGCGGCCCAAGTTCGACGCCGTTCTCAAGACTCTTGACAAAGAGCTTTCGGGGCTTGAAATCGCCTCCTGGACACAGCCCAGGGGAGGCTACTTCATATCCCTAGACGTTATGGACGGCTGCGCGAAACGGGTGGTGGAGCTCTGCAAGGAAGCGGGCCTGATTCTTACCGGGTCGGGTGCCACCTACCCCTACGGCATGGACCCGAGGGACGCCAACATCCGCATAGCGCCCAGCTTCGCGACCGCCGATGAGGTAAAAACAGCCTCAGAGCTCCTCGCGCTCTGCGTTCGGCTCGCGGCGGCCGAAAAGCTCCAGGCGGAATGATTTTGCAAGAGCCCTTTGCGGCTTGTCTTGCGAACGCCGTTAGAGCAATGCGCGCCAAACGTGATCTAAATTTGGGTTATCTTGTCGAATTTCTCTAATAATTTTTTATTTTTATTCCCAACAACTACCTGCGGAGGCTAACTATGCGCGACAGATATGTGAGCTCTTTTTCCACACGGTACTCAAGCGACGAGATGCAGTATCTTTTCTCGGAGGAGAAAAAGTTCAGAACCTGGCGCAGGCTTTGGATAGCTCTGGCGAGGGCCGAAAACAAGCTGGGCCTGCCGGTTACCCAAGAGCAGATAGCCGAGCTTGAGGCCTTTAGTGACGATATAAACTACGAGGTGGCCGAGGCCCGGGAAAGAGAAGTCCGCCACGACGTTATGAGCCACGTTTACGCCTATGGGGTCCAGTGCCCCGGGGCCGCCGGCATAATCCACCTGGGGGCTACCAGCTGCTATGTGGGCGACAACACCGATATTATTATAATGGCCGAGGCCCTTAAGCTTATCAGAGACAAGCTTGTGGGAGTTATCGATTCACTCGCGCGCTTTGCCGTGGAGTATAAGGCCCTGCCCTGCCTCGCCTACACCCATCTTCAGCCCGCCCAGCCAACTACCGTGGGCAAGAGGGCCACTATTTGGATAAACGAGCTTGTAATGGATCTTGGCGAGCTGGAGTTCAGGCTTTCCTCCCTCGCGCTGAGGGGGGCCAAGGGTACTACCGGAACACAGGCCAGCTTCCTTGAGCTATTTGAGGGAGATCACGAAAAAGTAAAAGACCTTGAGGGGATGATCGCCGGGGAGATGGGTTTTGCCGGCTGCGTGCCTGTTTCGGGGCAAACATATTCGCGCAAGGTAGATTTCGGGGTTTTGGCGGTTCTTGCGGGTATAGCGCAGTCGGCCTCAAAATTTGCGGGCGATTTGCGGCTTCTTCAGCATTTTAAGGAGATGGAGGAGCCCTTTGAAAAGAGCCAGATCGGCTCCTCGGCTATGCCCTATAAGCGCAATCCCATGCGCAGCGAGCGTATAACGGCCCTTTCGCGCTACGTTATGGCGGATCTTTTAAACCCCGCCATGACCGCCGCCAACCAGTGGTTTGAGCGCACCCTCGACGACTCGGCCAACAGACGTATCGCCGTCAGCGAGGCGTTTTTGGCGACCGACGCTATCCTGGGCCTTATGCTCAACGTATCAACGGGGCTTGTGGTCTACCCCAGGGTGGTGGAGAAAAGGCTTCTTTGCGAGCTTCCCTTTATGGCGACTGAGGGCATAATGATGAGCGCCGTTAAAAAGGGCGGCGACCGCCAGCAGCTTCACGAGAGGCTTCGCCTCCACTCTATGGAGGCTGGCCGTACAGTAAAGGAAGAGGGCGGCGAAAACGATCTTATCTCGCGGGTCGCGGCCGATCCCGCCTTTGGCCTTTCGCCGGGGGAGCTGAGCGCGCTTCTGGAGCCCGCCGCCTTTACCGGCCGCAGCGAGCGCCAGGTTGATGAGTTCATAGCCTTAGTTGTCGAGCCGATACGGGCCCGCTTCGCGGGCAGCCTTAATCAGACCGCCGAGCTTAAGGTGTAGTATTTTTGTGGGCGGCTTTTTTAAAAGCAATTTTTGTTGAAAATTTGGTTGAAAACGGTTGAACCTTGTCAAAAGTTGTGATAGTATATGGGTAGCGATATATTATGGGCGATACCTTTACCCCGCGGGCAAAGGCCGACTACATAGCCGGAGTGATATAATGAAGCGAAAGCTGTTCCCCAATGTGAGACGGATCACAACGATATTCACGATCTCGATATTCTGTGTGACCCTCGCCGCCCTTTTTCTCCGGCTAACGGTCTTTAGTGATCTTAAGGCGCTCGCTTCCCCCGTTTACTCGGCTGAGAACGACCCCTCGGCGCTTGAGGATGAGCCGGGATTTTTTCCCTACTCCATGAGCCGCAACGTGTACTTTGCTACCCCTGATTCACGCGGGAGCTTTTTGATCAGCAACCCCGAAACCAACGAGTATTTTATGACGGTGGCGGTTATCCTGCCAAAAACCGGCGAGAACCTTCTCTACACGGGCTTTATAATGCCGGGGGAAAGCCTCAACGATCTCGCGCTCGATATCCCGCAGCCTGAGGGAATATGTGAATGCATCGCCGAGATTACCGCCTATGATCCCGATACCATGCGGCCTGTAGGCTCAGAGCAAAAGGATATAACCTTGCGTGTGGGCGAAAAGTTTGCCTGACCGTAGCGCGCGCGCTTTTTAGGGCGTTTTACAGCAAGCGTCCCTCTGAATATAAAAAAGCAACTCCGAAAGCATATGCTTTCGGAGTTGCTTTTTTATCTGCATAATCCAAAAAGATATTATAGCTTATGTATTACTGCATCTATAGCGGCCGGAGTGAATAAAAGCATTGTGGATTGCGTTTGATTTGGCACCAGTTTGGGCCAAACGGAATACCATGGGTTAGACAGTAAAGATGGTGGCCGGCGTTACGCCTCAAAGAGCCGCAAATCGGTCAAATATAAATTCACAAAGGAGGTCAATAAATGAAAACGGAAGAAAAAACGCTGAACTTTTTGCTGGGCGCGCATACTCCGCAGGGGTATGTATCCCGTTTTGATCAGCTTGCCGAAGAAAATCAGGGCTGGCGGACCTTTATTCTTAAGGGGGGGCCGGGCAGCGGAAAATCCACCCTGCTTAAAAAAATCGCTGAAAGGTTTGCGCCTGATCCGGGGCTGGAGCTGATCCTATGCTCCTCCGATATGAGGCGGCTGGACGCGGTTTTGCTCCCCGAAAGGAAGCTTGCGGTGGTGGATGGAACGCAGCCGCACCTTTTGGAGCCGAAGTATCCGGGTGCGGTTGAATCGGTGGTGGATTTAAGTGTGTGCCAGGATACGGATATACTATATAGCAATCGCTCCGCCATAGTGTCTCTCACCGACAGTATATCGCGATGCCACGAATACTGCTCAAGGTATCTGGCGGCGGGGTCTTCACTTACCGGCGACAACTACCGCCTCACCCTTGAGGGGGTGGATATGGAAAAGCTTAACGGATACCTAGGCAGGCTGAGCGAGCGCGAGATTAAGCCCAAAAAAGCGGCCGCCGCAGAGGGGCGGGAAAGGGTGCGTTTTCTTACCGCGGTAACCGAGCGGGGAGTAGTCAAGCTCACCGGCACGGCAAAGCTGCTGGCCGAGCGTATATATCTCATAAACGACGAGTGGGGCGCTATTTCCCGCCTTATTCTCTATCATATAAGGGCAAAGGCGCTTAGCGCGGGGTACGACGTTATCTCATGCTACTGCCCCTTATCTCCCTTCGAAAAGCTCGAGCAGCTCTTTATTCCCGAGCTGGCCGTCGGATTTTTGACCTCCAACCGCTCCCACGACTTTGATCTCGAAATAGACCCCTACAGAATAATCAACTGCCGGCGTTTCACCGATCTCGAAAAGCTAAAGGGCGCTAAAAAGCGCATATCCGGAAACCGCAAGGCAGTCGACCATATGATCGCCCAGGCGGGAGCTCTTCTTAAAGAGGCTAAGGCCTTGGCCGACGAGCTAAAGGCATATTACACCGCCGCCACCCGCTTTGAGGAAGCCGACCGGATAACCCGGAGGCTTATCGAAAAAATAGAGTAATCTTGCCCGGTTCCCCCCGGCCATACCCGGGAGCGACTCCCCCGCCTTTTAGAGCGGGGGAGTTTTATGCTGTTTCGCGTTATAAAATACTTCTTTCTATTGCTTCCCCCGCCGCCGGCGGGGAAACACTTCAAAAGAAATAATCTTTATAGTTATACTACTCCGCGATAGGACACTCCCGAAAAAATGCGCGGCTTGAAATTGCGGTAAAAATATGTATATATGCTGGTAAAAAATCCATAATACTCTCAGAACCGTTGCCGGAGCGGGAAACGGAGGGGAGGAAGGCCTTGGGCAAAAAAAAGAGGTGGCTTGTCTGGCCCATGGGCCTTGCCGTGGGATTTTTAAGCGGATTTTTCGGGGCGGGGGGCGGAATGCTCGGCGTGCCCATCCTACGCTCGCTGGGGCTTTCTACCAAAGAAAGCCACGCAACCTGCATAGCTGCTGTAGCGCCGCTTGCGGCTGTTTCGGCTTATCTTTACGCTAAAAGCGGCTCCTTCTCCCCCGCCGACGCGCTTATATATCTGCCGGGCGGCGTCCTGGGCGCTCTCGCAGGCGGGCTTATTCTGCCAAAGCTTTCCGCA
>JAITVF010000184.1 GCA_031285945.1 Oscillospiraceae bacterium | reverse complement strand
CCTGCTGCCAGATGAATATAGAGAGGCTTTTCGCGGGCGGCTTCTCGACCGGAAACGGATTTATACGCGAGCCGCAGGATATTCAGAGCTACGCGGCGCTGGCCTGCATAGCCATACAGTCCAACCAGAACGACCAGCACGGCGGGCAGTCGATACCAAACTTTGACTATGCCATGGGCAAGGGGGTCGCCAAGACCTACCGCAAGCTATTTATAAAAAATCTTGAAAAGGCCCTCGACTTTTACGAGGTCGAAACGCCTTCGACCCGGGCCAGAGAGCTGGTGGTCACGGTGGAGCGCGACCACGGCCTTTCTCCCAGGCTTATGACTCAGAACGGGTTCGACGAGGCCCTTCTGCCCATGCTGGACGGGCTCTTGGGCGAAGAGGAAATAGACGGCGAAAAGATTATACGCCTTACAAGAAAGCACGCGAGGGCTGAGGTGGAGCGCGCCACCTTTCAGGCTATGGAGGCCCTTGTGCACAACCTTAACACCATGCATTCCAGAGCCGGGGCGCAGATACCGTTTTCCTCCCTCAACTACGGGACCGACACAAGCGCCGAGGGAAGGCTAATCACCCGCTCGCTGCTGCTGGCGACCGAGGCGGGGCTCGGCAACGGCGAAACCCCCATCTTCCCCATACACATCTTCAAGGTCAGGGAGGGGGTTAACTACAACTCCGACGACCCCAACTACGATCTTTTCCGCCTGGCCTGCAAGGTCAGCGCCAAACGCCTTTTTCCCAACTTTAGCTTTTTGGACGCCCCCTTTAACAAAGGATACTTCCAGCCGGGCTACCCCGAGCGGGAGGTGGCCTATATGGGCTGCCGGACGCGGGTGATAGCCAACGCGCACGACCCCTCCCGCGAAATTACCGACGGTCGCGGGAACTTAAGCTTTACCTCCATAAACCTTCCCCGCATAGCCATCAACTCTAACGGCAGGGTGGATTTCTTCTTCGAGGAGCTCGAGCGGAAGCTCAACCTGGTATTTGACCAGCTGATGGACCGCTACCGCATAATCGCCCGCAAAAAGGTGCGAAACTTTCCCTTTTTGATGGGCCAGGGCGTCTGGATGGACTCCGAAAAGCTCGGCCCCGACGATACTGTGGGGGAGGTCTTAAAGCACGGCACCCTGACCATAGGCTTTATAGGCCTTGCCGAGGCGCTGGTATCCCTTATAGGCAGGCACCACGGCGAGAGTGAGGAGGCCCAGAACCTGGGGCTCGACATAATTGGCTTTATGCGGGCGAAATGTGACCGCAAAACAAGAGAGACCGGCTTTAACTACACCCTGATAGCCACCCCCGCCGATGGGCTTTCGGGCCGATTTGTGGGGATAGACCGCAAGAGATACGGGGATATTCCCGGCGTTACCGACCGCGAATACTACACCAACTCATTTCATATACCCGTCCACTTTGAGATCAACGCCTTCGATAAAATAAGGCTGGAGGCTCCGTACCACAGCCTGACCAACGGCGGCCACATCACCTATGTGGAGCTGGACGGAGACCCCTGCCACAATCTCGAAGCCTTTGAAAGCGTTGTGCGCTACATGAAGGAGTCGGGTATAGGCTACGGCTCCATCAACCACCCTGTCGACCGGGACCCCGATTGCGGCTACAACGGCATCATCGGCGACGAATGCCCGCGCTGCCACCGCCGCGAGGAGGACGGCTCAAAATTTGAGCGCATACGGCGCATAACCGGCTACCTGGTGGGGACCCTGGACCGTTTTAACAACGCCAAGCGCGCAGAGGAGTCCGACCGCGTAAAGCACGCAATGGAACTATCCCTGCCCGCTGAGGAGCCGGCCGCCCTGCCTGTACTGTAGCGCCGGTCAAATCGCTAGCACTCTCCCTCGCCTTTGGCGGGGGAGATATGGCGTTGAGCCGTTTATATCCGCGAATAAAACGCTTCTATAATATTACTCTATTGTCTCCCCCCGCCTTTGGCGGGGGAGACAATAGAAAAAAAGTATTTTAAATGCGCTGTTTTAAATGCGCAATATTATTATAGCTGATTAATTCAGAGGTTGCCTAAGGAGCGGTGAGAGCATGGCAGGATTGAGCGAGCAAAAAATCAGAATCGCCGGAACCGTATCACAGTCGGTTGTGGACGGCCCCGGGCTTAGGTTTGTAGTTTTTACCCAGGGCTGCCCGCACCGCTGCCCCGGCTGCCACAACCCGGAAACCCATGATTTCGCGGCCGGAGGTGAGGCTTCGGCGGAGGCTCTTCTCGCTGCTATGGACAAAAACCCCCTTCTTATGGGCGCGACAATTTCGGGGGGGGAGCCGGTATGTCAGGCCGCGGCCCTGCTCCCCTTTGCCCGGGCGGTTGTAAGCCGGGGGAAGGATGTGGTTCTATTTACCGGCTACACTTTCGAGGAGCTTTTGGAAAAGCAAAGGGAGGACGAGAGCCTCGGCGAGCTTTTGCGCTGCGTGCGCCTTGTTATAGACGGGCGCTTCGAGCTTGAGCGGCGCGATCTTACGCTGCGCTTTAGGGGAAGCTGCAACCAGCGGGTGCTCGATATGCCGGCCTCTCTCAGAGAAGGGGCGGCGGTATGGGCGCAAGGGTATCAGCCCTTAGCCGATAGCGATAGCTGATCGGCTATTATCAGGCCATTGGCTACCGGTCCGATTCCAGGCAAAGCCGGCGCAGCCAGGGTATGAGCTCCAGGGGGATG
>JAITVF010000163.1 GCA_031285945.1 Oscillospiraceae bacterium | reverse complement strand
ATAATATCACACCTGCCTCCCCAAGTCAAGCGCATTTTCCCGCTTTTTTTCCCAAACTCTTGCTTTTTTGCTCTTCTTCCTCTTTCTTCGTACGATTTTTATCTTGTGTTGGGGCTTAGCGTTTTCTAATGCCTATGCCACATGCCAAGGGTTTTGATGCTTGTTTTAGCTCCCACGCATCGTTTTTCTGTTAATATTTAAGTCGTAGGGAAGCGGCTTATATGAAAAACCCGGCGGCGGAAAGGATCGTTTCCTCCCCGCCGCCGGTGCCGGCGCATATTTTTAGCGGATAAGCGCTTTACCCCGCGCGAAGCTTTCGTCGGGCAGGGTTATTCCTTTTAGTGTCGCGAAGTAGTCGTCAGCCGTTTCGGCGCGGCGGATAAGCTCAACCTCTCCGTTTTCCTTAAGCAAAAGCTCCGCCGAGCGCAGCTTGCCGTTGTAGTTGTATCCCATGGAAAAGCCGTGGGCGCCGGTATCGTGAATGACGATCAGGTCGCCGGTTTCAATGGGCGGAAGCTTGCGGTCGATCGCGAACTTGTCGTTGTTTTCGCAGAGCGAGCCGGTTATGTCATAAGTTTCGGTTGCCGGCAGCTCTTCCTTTCCGGCTACCGTTATATGGTGATACGCTCCATAAATCGCCGGGCGCATCAGATTGGCGGCGCAGGCGTCGAGCCCTATATACTGCTTATATATCTCCTTGCGGTGAACGGCGGTGGCCACAAGGCAGCCGTATGGGCCAAGCATAAAGCGCCCGAGCTCGGTAAAGATCTTTACGTCGCCAAGGCCCGCCGGAACAAGAATATCCTCATATGCCTGCCGTACGCCATTCGCTATGGCGTCTATATCGTTGGGTTCGCCTTCCGGGCGATAGGGTATTCCGATCCCGCCCGAAAGATTTATAAAGCTCAGGCATATACCGGTCTTCTCTTTAATCTCTACGGCAAGCCCAAAGAGCTCCCTCGAAAGAGCTGGGTAGTATTCGTTGGTCAGCGTGTTGCTCGCAAGAAAGGCGTGAACGCCAAAGGTTCTGGCCCCCTTATCCCGCAGCCTTGAGTAGCCCTCGAGAATCTGCGGCTTTGTAAAGCCGTATTTAGCCTCTCCTGGCGTATCCATTATTTCGTTGCTGATCTTAAAATTCCCGCCGGGATTATAGCGGCAGCATATTGTTTCGGGAATTCCGGCCGCCTCTTCAAGAAAATCAATATGGGTAATATCGTCGAGATTAATAATCGCACCCAGCTTTTTTGCGTAGATAAACTCCTCGGCGGGCGTTGCGTTGGAAGAGAACATTATCTCCTGCCCTCTAAAGCCCGAGGCCTCCGCCAGCATAAGCTCGGGAAGACTCGCGCAGTCAACGCCGCAGCCCTTAGCCCTAAGCAGCTTTAAAATCGCCGGGTTGGGTGTAGCCTTAACCGCGAAATATTCCCTAAAGCCCGGGTTCCAGGAAAACGCCCCGTTAACCCGCGCCGCGTTGTCGTTAATCCCCTTTTCATCATACAGGTGGAAAGGCGTTGGATATTTAAGCGTTATGTCGTCAAGCTGAGCCCTTGTAACGAACGGCTTCTTCATTTTTATGACCATTCCTTTGCTGCGAAAGGCACAAAGCCCGACGCTTTTGATATCTGACAAAATGTTTTCATATGCCTGACTATATATTATTAAACGTAAAAAGTCAAGCGTGTTCTGTAAAATATTAAGATAACAATGGGGTTGTTTCACAGGGAAAACTTATTTTTAGCAAAGCGTTCCCCAAGGCAATCGCCCACAAAGCATAAGCCCCTTGCCCGCTCGTCAAAGCATTTATGTTCCCCCCTGCTTATTGGCGCGCTTGCTTTGCCTTTTTCTTCCCGCGCGTTGCGGGCGTTTGCAATATTTGTCCTTTCCTTTAATCAATATCTTTGCTATAATGTCTGTGTGTATAACGCGAAATAAAACGCGAATTGGAGTATCAGTAATGAGTCATAACTATGTTCTGATAACAGACGATACCTGCGACATGCCCGCTTCGTTCTACAAGGAGCACGACATCCCCCTGCTCAGGCTTCACTTTACCATCGACGGCGTATCCTACGACGGCGGGCAGATGTCGGAGCCCGAGTTCTACGTTCAGCTCCGCAAGGGCAAGATGCCTACCACCGCTCAGGTTGGGGTGGATCAGGCTTATCAGTTTATGGAAGCCATCGCGAAGGAAGGCAGGGACATACTCTTCCTGGCCTTTTCCTCTGGGCTCAGCGGCACGGCGGGCAGCGGGATGGTGGCGGCGGGTATGCTCCGCGAAAAATATCCCGAAAGAAACATTAGGGTGGTCGATTCCCTCTGCGCCTCGATGGGGGAAGGGCTTCTTCTCCATAAGCTCGTCGCCCTGCGCGACGAGGGCAAGTCTCTGGACGAGCTGGCCGACTGGGCCGAGGCGAACAGGCTCAACGTCGCCCATTATGTCGCCGCCGAAGATCTTATGCACCTTCACAAGGGGGGAAGAATCTCCAAAACCTCGGCCCTGATGGGCTCAATGCTGGGGATAAAGCCGATGATCTACGTAAACAACGAGGGAAAGCTTATAAACGTGGGCAAGGTTCGTGGGCGCAGGCAGGCGCTCCAGAGCCTTGTGGATATGGCCGCAAGGGCGGTGGGGAACACAAAAAGCGATACCTTCTGCGTCAGTCACGCCGACGCCCGCGAGGACGCCGAGTATGTGGCCGAGCTCGTAAAAAAGCGGCTAGGCATCGAAAATAGCATCATACACTACATCGGGCCGGTTATCGGCTCCCACACAGGCCCCGGCGCAATCGCCCTCTTTTTAATGGCCGACCACAGATAGCTTTACCCGAAAGGAATTCCCCGATGAAAACAGTCATGTGCGCTACCTGCCTTTTCGGCCTCGAAAGCATCCTCGCCCACGAGATCAAACGCATCGGCGCCGAGGATATAATAACCCACGACGGAAAAGTCACCTTCTCGGGTGATTTTTCATTGCTCGCCAAGGCAAACATCCACCTGCGCTGCGCCGAGCGGGTTCTTATAGTTCTCGGCACGTTTATGGCCACTAGCTTTACCGAGCTGTTCGACAACGTGGAAAAGCTGCCCTTCGAGGAATACATAGGCAGGGACGACGCCTTTCCGGTAGCTGGGTGGTCCCGCTGGAGCGGACTCTTCAGCGTATCCGACTGCCAGAGCATAATCAAGCGGGCGGTGGTTAAGCGGCTGGAGGGGGTCTACGGCCAAAGCTGGTTCGAGGAGACGGGGCCCGCCCGCCAGATTCGCTTCTCTATTCTCAAAGACGAGGTGAGCATTATGCTCGATACCTCCGGCGCAGGGCTCCACAAGCGGGGATACCGCCGCAACGCGACCGAAGCCCCCATAAAGGAAACCCTTGCCGCCGGTATAGCCGACCTCGCCCGGGTAAGGCGCGACAGCGTGGTCATCGACCCAATGTGCGGCTCCGGCACCCTGCTTATTGAATCGGCCCTCATGGGCTTCCGTATTCCGCCCGGCATCCGCCGGACCTTTGCCGCCGAGAGCTGGGACCAGATCCCCGCCGGTATCTGGAAAAAAGCGAGGGAGGAAGCGCTCGGCGGAATAGCCAGGGAGAGCTCCTTTTGGGCCCGCGGCTTTGATACCGACCCCGAGGCAGTAAGGCTCACAGGCGAAAACGCCGGAAAAGCCGGAGTCGGCAAAAAGATTGCCGCGGCTCTTGAGGATATAAAAAACTTCCCCGAGTATACAAGCCCTTACGAAAAGGCGGTTGTGCTCTGCAACCCGCCCTACGGCGAGCGGCTTCTCGGGCTTAAGGAGGCCGAGGCCCTCTACCGGCTTATGGGCAGGGTATTCGCAAAGCGCCCCGGCTACTCCTACTACATCATAAGCCCCCACGAGGAGTTCGAGGCTCTTTTTGGCCGCAAGGCCGACAAGCGCCGCAAGCTCTACAACGGTATGATAAAATGTCAGCTGTTTATGTATACCTGACCGGCGCCCGCCCGCGTTGACTTAACGCCTTGGGTTGATTATAATTACGGTACGTTTTTTATTCGGCGGCCCTGATTGCGTCGGGGCCGGCCTTAACGGGGGTTTTTTTATGGTCAGGATTCTTTTATCGGGTGCTTACGGCAGAATGGGCGCGGCGATAGCGGGGTACGCGGCGCTGTGGGAGGGCTGCGAGGTCGTCGCGGGGATAGATCCCGGCGAGGGGAGCTGTTCCTTCCCCGTATTCGCCGAGCCCTGCGCCCCTGTCCCTAAGGCCGACGTCATCGTGGATTTCAGCCACCCCTCGGCCCTTGAGCCGCTTCTTGCCTATGCCCTTTCTAATAAGCTTCCCGTCGTGATGGCGACTACCGGGCTTGCCGCGGGGCAGATCGCCGCCGTTCAAAAAGCGGCGGAGGAAATTCCCGTTTTCTTGAGCGCCAACATGTCGCTGGGCATAAACCTGCTCCGCGAGCTTATAAAGGAGAGCGTACGTGTTCTGGGGCCGCTTTTCGATATCGAAATCGTAGAGCGCCACCACAACTTAAAGCTCGACGCTCCCAGCGGCACCGCTCTGATGCTGGCCGATTCGGCCGCGGCGGCGATGGGCGGCAGGCCCCTTTACCGCTACGACCGCCACCCGCTGCGGGAAAAAAGATCCGGGAACGAAATAGGCCTTCACAGCGTCCGGGGCGGCAGCATAGCCGGCGACCACGACGTTATATTCGCCGGCCCCAACGAGGTCATAACCCTTTCCCACCACGCTCAGACCAGAGAGGTTTTCGCCGCGGGGGCTCTGCGGGCCGCCCTCTTCCTTAGCGATCAGGCTCCCGGGCTCTACGATATGTCCGACCTCATAGCTAGTGGTTTGACCGACCAGAAATGAGTTGTAAGAGCTGGCCGGTCAGACCACTATTGGCACGGTCTAAGGGCGGGAATAGCGGCGGAATATAACCCCGCGCCAAAAGACCCAACACCGAAAGGAAGAGTTTTCATGCCGGCAGATTTGCTCTTTTTGGAGATCGAAAAGGCCATGCCGTCTTTTTCCAAGGGGCAAAAGCGGATCGCCGCCTATATCATGGAGCACTGCGAAAAGGCAGCCTTCATGACAGCCGCGCGCCTGGGCGACACGGTGGGGGTAAGCGAATCCACCGTGGTACGCTTTGCCGCCGAGATGGGCTACGACGGTTATCCCGTACTGCAAAAGGCGCTGCGTGAGGTCGCGAGAAACCGCCTTACCGCCGTTCAGCGTATGGAGGTGGCCAGCGACCGTATAGGAAGCGGCGACATCCTGCGCCAGGTGCTCCAGACCGACGCCGATACCCTCAGGCGCACCTTGGAGCTGACCGACAGGTCGGTGTTCGACTCGGTTGTCGACTCGGTTATCGCGGCGAGGCGCATCTATGTGATAGGGGTGCGCTCGGCGGCGGCAATCGCCACCTTTATGAGCTTTTACTTCACCCACATTTTCGAGGACGTCCGCAATGTGGATACCGCCAGCACCGGCGCGATCTTTGAGCAGATGCTGAGAATAGGCCCGGGAGACGTTTTTATAGGAATAACCTTTTCGCGCTACTCAAGCCGGACCGTTAAGGCGGCGTCCTTCGCCCGTGAGAGCGGCGCGACCGTTATAGCCATAACCGATTCTTACTCGGCCCCCATATGCAGGGTGGCCGATCATGTTCTGGTGGCTGGAAGCGACATGGCCGGATTCGTAGATTCCCTGGTGGCTCCGCTGAGTATCGTGAACGCCCTTATAATGGCGATAGGTATGCGAAAGCGAGAGGAAATCACCGCCGTGTACGACCGGCTCGAGGATATATGGGAGCAGTACAACGTTTACCAGAGGGAGGACGGCAATGCCTTCGAGGTATGACGCCCTTGTAATAGGCGGCGGGGCGGCGGGGCTTATCTGCGCGGGGGCGGCCGCGAAACGGGGGCTTGGGGTGCTTGTGCTCGAGCGGATGGAGCGGCCCGCCCGCAAGGTGGGACTCACCGGTAAGGGCCGCTGCAACCTGACCAACGACTGCGAGCAGGGCGCCTTTATTGAGGCCTTAAGAAACAACGGGCGATTCTTATACGGCGCTTTGAGCGCACTTTCCCCCAAGGATATGATGAGTCTTATCGAGTCGCAGGGGGTGCCCCTTAAAACCGAGCGGGGGGGCAGAGTCTTCCCCGCCTCCGACAAGGCAAGGGACGTGGTGGACGCCCTTGTGCGCTACGCCAAGTCCTCGGGAGCCGTGTTTAAGCGTGAGAGGGTTGTCTCTCTGCTCACGGGGGATAATGGCCTTCGCGGGGTTATATGCGAATCGGGCAGGGAGTATCTTTCCCCCTCGGCGGTTATCGCTACGGGGGGGCTCAGCTACCCGGCCACCGGCTCTACGGGGGACGGCTACCGCCTTGCGAGGGAGGCGGGCCACACGGTAACCCCGCTGAGGGGGAGCCTTCTTCCTATCGAGACGAGGGAAGCCTGGTGCGGTGAGGCTTCGGGATTATCCCTGCGAAACGTCCGCCTGACCCTGACCTGCGGGGAGGGAAAAAAAACGGTCTTTGAAGAGCTGGGAGAAATGCTTTTTACCCACTTCGGCGTATCCGGGCCCCTTGTGCTGAGCGCCTCGGCCCATATGGACGGCCCCTTGGAAGACTATGCCCTGCGCATCGATTTAAAGCCGGGCCTGTCTTGCGAGAAGCTGGACGCAAGGCTGCTGCGTGATTTCGGCCAAAATCTTAACCGCGACTTTCAAAACTCCCTGGGAGCTCTTTTGCCCCGTGCAATAACGGGGCCGCTGGTAAGGCTTTCGGGTATAGCGCCTGAGCGCAAGGTAAACGGCATAACCAAGGATGAACGGCGGCGTTTGGGCGAGCTTATAAAGGGCGTTACCCTGCGGCCAAAGGCGCTCCGCCCCATAGAGGAGGCGGTGGTGACCGCGGGCGGGGTCAGCCTTAAGGAGATAAACCCCGGAACAATGGAATCAAAGCTCTTGAAGGGCTTGTTCTTTGCCGGCGAGGTTCTCGATCTCGACGCCCGCACCGGCGGCTTTAACCTCCAGATCGCCTTTTCTACCGGCTACCTCGCGGGAATAAGCCTGTGACTGGGGCTTATTTATCAAACAAGCCCTATATTAAAGCGTACAAGGATCTGACAGAATGAAGCTTAAGCTTAGAGGATAAAGCCGATAAAGGGGAGAAGCGATCCGTGATATCCATAGCCATCGACGGGCCCTCGGGGGCCGGCAAAAGCACCATCGCCAGAGCCGTTGCCAAGGAGCTGGGGCTTACCTATGTGGATACCGGGGCCCTCTACCGGGCTATAGGCCTCTTCGCTAAAAGAAGTGGTATATGCGATACCGACGAAAAAGCCCTTGGGCCGCGGCTTAAGGAGGCCGAAATCTCCATTTCACACAAGGGTGGAGCCCAGCGGGTTTTCCTCTGCGGCGAGGACGTCTCTGAGGAAATAAGACGGCCCGAGATGTCTATGGCCGCCTCCAACGTTTCGGCAATGCCCCCGGTAAGGGCCTTTTTGCTGGAGCTTCAAAGGGAGATGGCGAGGCGGCACAGCGTTATAATGGACGGCCGGGATATAGGCACTGTGGTAATACCCGGCGCGGACTTAAAGATATTCCTGACCGCCTCCCCCGAGGACCGGGCCAAAAGACGCTACAAGGAGTTTATTGCCCGTGGCGAAAAGGTTGAGCCCGAGGCGGTTCTGCGCGATATAATAAAGCGCGACCACAACGACTCGACCCGGGCCGAGTCGCCCCTGCGAAGGGCCCCCGGAGCGGTTTTGCTGGATACCACCGGCAACACGCTCGATGAGAGCGTGGAGCTGGTGCTAAAAACAATAAAGGAATATGTCGAGCTATGAATTTTTACCGCCTGGGCCGCTTTGTCGCCTGCAATTTCCTACGCCTCTTTCTGAGGATAAGCTACGAGGGAACCTGTAATATCCCGCAGGAGGGAAGCTTTATTCTCGCCTGCAACCACCGCTCCTTCTGCGACCCTATTGTTATAGCCCATCGCGTACGCCGCCAGATCCACTATATAGCCAAGGCCGAGCTTGTCGGCATCCCCGTTCTGGGGCGTATTATCCGCGGCTTGGGCGTCATTCCCGTTAAGCGGGGCTCTGGTGATGGCGGCGTTCTTGACGCGGCGGTTGAGGTGGTCGAAAAAGGCGGAATCCTCGGCATCTTCCCCGAGGGCACCCGCTCCAGGGACGGCAAGCCCCTGCGGCCCCGTTCGGGCGTATGCGTAATCGCCGGCAAGGCAAGGGCCGACATCCTGCCCTGCGCGGTGAGCTATCCGCCCGGGGGCGCGCGGCTCTTCGCCAGGGTCACCGTCCGCTACGGCCCCCTCATAAAAAAGGAAGAGCTTAACATCGACCCCGACTCCCCCTCGGCGGTCAGGGCGGGGGCAAGGGCTATAATGGACGCGATCGTCGGCCTTCTTGACAATCCGGCCGTGCCGGGGGGCGACGGGCCGTGAAGGTGATGCTAGCCAAAAACGCGGGCTTTTGCGGCGGGATTGCACGCGCGGTACGGCTGATAGAGAAAGCTTTTGAAAATGGCGAAAGGCTCTGCTTTTTGGGGCCTCCCCTTCACAACCCCCAGCTGCTCGAAAGCCTGCTTGAGCGGGGAGGGCGGGTGATCGCGGATATCGGCGAGGTTACTCGTGGCGAAACCGTAGTGCTCCGCTCCCACGGAACCGACAAGGAAACCGTAGATTTGCTTTTAGAGAAGAATATCCCCTTTATCGACACAGTATGCCCCCATGTGCAAAAAACGTTTGAGATTGTACAAAGCAATAATGGCGCGGCGGTTCTTATACTGGGCAAGGCGGGGCACCCCGAGGTTTCGGCCATAGCGAGCCGCTGCCGTGGCGGGGCCGTAGTGATCAAAAACGCCGGAGAGCTTAAAACGGTCAAGGCGGAGGCCGGGGATTCTGTTGAAAAAAACTATATTTTTGTCGCCCAAAGCACGTCGAAATTGGCGGAGTGGCAGAAGTGTGTAGAAACAACAAAAAAAGAGTGGACGAACCTTATATTATTTGGTACAATATGTAATGCTACCGAGGTGCGTCAAAACGAGGCGGAAGAGCTGTCCCGCAGGTGCGATATTACGGTAGTGGCAGGTGGACGCGGCAGTTCCAACACAGCGGCGCTTTACGATATCTGCCGCAGGAACGGACCGGCTGTTCTGGTCGAAAAAGCCCGGGAGCTTTCACCCCATATGTTTGCGGGGGTAAGGACGGCGGGGCTTGTCGCCGGGGCGTCGACGCCCGCGTTTATAATTAAGGAGGTACTAAAAACCATGAGTGACATCGCCAACGTGCAGGATGAGATGAGCTTTGAGGAGATGCTTGAGCAGTCCTTTAAGACAGTATATACGAAGGAGAAGGTAACCGGTATAGTAACAAGCGTATCGCAGAACGAAATAGCTGTCGATATCGGCACCAAGCACGCGGGCTACATTCCCTTTCACGAGTTTACCGACGACCCGGGCGCAAAGCTCGACGAGCTTGTTTCGGTCGGAGATGAGCTTGAGCTTATCGTTTTGCGCGTCAACGACGTTGAAGGCACCGCAATGCTTTCAAAAAAGCGGCTCGACGCGATTGCCGGCTACGAGAAGGTTCTTGAGGCCGAAAAATCTGGCGAGATACTCACAGGCACGGTGGTGGACGTTGTAAAGGGCGGGCTTATCGCTCTTTCGAGCGGCGTGCGGGTATTTATTCCCGCTTCTCAGGCTACCGTCTCCCGGGAGCAGTCCCTCAACCTTGAGCCCCTGCTTAAAACCCAGGTGCAGTTCAGAATACTCGAGACCAACGAAAAGCGCCGCCGCGCGGTCGGCTCTATCCGCGCCGTTCTTCGCGATCAGCGCAAAGGCCTGGAGGAGCAGTTCTGGAACGGGGCCGAGATCGGCAAGTCTTACATCGGAACCGTAAAGAGCATCACAAGCTACGGCGTCTTTGTTGATCTCGGCGGAGTGGACGGCATGGTGCATATCTCAGAGCTCAGCTGGAAGCGCATAAAGGATCCCTCCGAGGCTGTCAGCATAGGCCAAAAGCTCGAGGTCACCATAAAGGATATCGACCGCGAAAGCCGCAAGATATCCCTGGGCTACAAAAAAAGCGAGGATAACCCTTGGGATGTTCTTCAAAAACAGTACGCCGCGGGGGATACCGCAAGGGTAAAAATCGTATCGATCACCACCTTTGGCGCTTTCGCGCAGGTTATTCCGGGCGTTGACGGCCTCATTCACATAAGCCAGATTTCCACAGACAGGATAGGCAAGCCCTCCGACGTTCTTTCGGTCGGCCAGGAGGTCGACGTTAAGATCACCGATATCGACCTTGCCAAGAAGCGCGTTTCTCTTAGCATACGTGCGTTTCTTGTCGAGCAGGGTTCTAGGGCGGAGGATGCGGAAGACGAGCCGGTTTCCATGGAGTTTGGCCCGCCTGACGCAAAGCCCTTGACCCACAAGGGCCAGCCCAACGGCGAGGATACCCCGCAGGAGGTCGAGCTTCTTGCCGAGGCGGAAGCCAACATACGCGAGGTTTGAGTAAGCGGGCAGGGTAAGGGCAGTCTTTGCGGAACATCTGACATAACTACATCCCCCCGCTTTGCTACCACAAAGCGGGGGGATATTTGCTGGCGTAGGGCTTATACTACTCCGCATTTAAAATACTTCTTTCTATTGCTTTCCCCGCCAGAGGCGGGGAAAGCAATAGAGTAATATTATAAAAGCATTTTATTTGCGGATTAGCATTATTACTCTTTTTGCTCCGATTCCTCCGGGGTCGCGGGCAATACCTTGCGCGACTGTCTGCGCCTGCGGATAAGGCGGGCGATCATAATCACCGGTACTCCTATAACCGCTACGGCGGCAAGAACGGGCAGCGCCGATATAATAAACAGCGAAAGCCCCTTAAGGAAGTCTAGAAAATTATTAAGGCTGTTTTTCGCCGCTTCGCCCATTCGCTCGGACCAGGCCGGCTCGGGCTCGGGCTCCAGGGATACGGGCTCTCTTACCTCGTAGAGGCTGACCGAGATATACGAGTAGGCGACGGCGTTTTTAATCGAGGCGGTCTCGGCCTCCAGCTCGGCAATCCAGCCCTGCACGCGCGAAAGCTCGTTTTCGATATCGAGCATATCCTCCGCGCTCCGCCCCTCTGTCAGCGATTCCATCAGGCGGGCCTCCTGCTCTTTAAGGTCGGCCATTCGGGTATCGGCTTCGCCGTATTCCACGGTAAAATCCAGCGAGCGCTGGTTAAGCATAAGCAGGTTAAAGTCTTCCTCCATCCTTATGAGAAAGCCCGAAAGCTCCCGTGAGGGAACGCGCAGGTCGTACCGGGCGTAGCGCAGCGAATCCTCGGCGAACATGTCCCTTCCCTCTATGTAGGTGTTGAGTGAGTGGCCGCCCAGTTCCTCTACGGTATTGAGCAGGAGCCTGCTGCCCGCCATAAAATCGGTAGTCTGAAGGTGCATCTCCGCCTGATAGCTTAGAAGCGTGTCTCCGCCGCCGGGGGTTAAAAGGGGCAGTGCGCCCGAGAGACCTTCTTCGCTGTATTTATCATAGCCCTCGGCGGGGTATCCGGAGCCGGAGGCGCCAGCTTCATACGAGGCCTCGGCCGTTGCGTTCGCGGCGGGAGCGGCGGGAGCGGCGGCGGTATCCGCGGGCGCGGACCGGGCTGCGGGCGCCGACATATTTGCGGAGCAGGAGCAGACTATTAGGGCCATAGCCACGGCCAGAACAGTAATAGCAAGGCGTTTCATTTCATAACCCCGTTTCGCGGGAGGCGCGGCCTTTCGCAAAATGCGCGCGTCCCA
>JAITVF010000160.1 GCA_031285945.1 Oscillospiraceae bacterium | reverse complement strand
GCCCTCGGCAAGCCAATTCGTGAGAAGTCCGTCATGCATGGAGCGGGTTACGAGGCTCGAACTCGCTACCTCCACCTTGGCAAGGTGGCGCTCTACCAGATGAGCTAAACCCGCAGTGGCGACCCGGAAGGGACTCGAACCCTCGACCTCTAGCGTGACAGGCTAGCGTTCTAACCAACTGAACTACCGGGCCGGATTAGAAAACCGCGAAAAGACAGAGCACAATCTCTTCAAACGCTTTCTCTTGCGGCAATCGTATTATACACGAAAGATACGTACAATGTCAACAAGCAATTTGCCTTTAGAATATGTCGGCGCAAGTCCGAGCATTTATTAAACTAGCCCTAAATAAGCCCTAAGACGCGCGGCGGGCTTTATTTGCCCCCGCTTATAAAGTTATACGGCGTCATCTGATATACGAAGTAGTTGAGCCAGTTGCCGTAGAGCATATGGGCGTGGGCCTTCCAGCGAAAGAGGGGCCTAGCCTCGGCGTTATCGCCGGGGAAGTAGCCCTCGGGCATGTGGATGGGCTTGCCCGCCGCGAGATCCCGCCGGTATTCCTGGCCCAGAGTATCGCGGTCGTACTCTGAGTGCCCGGTAATAAAGAACTGCCTCCGGTCACGGGCGGCTACCGCGTAGACCCCCGCCTCCTTTGATACGCTCAATATCTCAAGCTCGGGTATTTTAGCTATATCCTCGGCCCGAACCTCGGTATGACGGGAGTGGGGGGCGTAAAAGACGTCGTCAAAGCCGTAAAACAGGTAGTGGTTTTCGTTGCAGATATTGTGCTTAAAAACGCCGAACAGCTTTTCTTTAAGCATATGCTTGGGCACGCCGTAGTAGCGGTAAAGGGCAGCCTGGGCGCCCCAGCAGATAAAATAGCTGCAAAAAACATTTTCCCTGGCCCAGTCGAGCAGCTCGCAGAGCTCCTTCCAGTAATCGACCTCCTCAAAGTCGATAAGCTCGATGGGCGCTCCGGTGAGTATCATGCCGTCAAAGCGCTGGCGGCGAATCTCCTCGAAGGTTTTGTAAAACTTTAAAAGATGCTCCCTGGGGGTGGTTTTAGAGCTGTGAGACGCCATCCCCAGCAGCTCGACCTCCACCTGGAGGGGGGTGTTCCCCAAAAGCCGCAGGAGCTGGGTTTCGGTATCGATTTTTTTAGGCATCAGGTTCACTATAAGTATCCGCAGCGGTCTAATATCCTGGCTGTCGGCCCGGGACTGCTGCATTATAAAAACGTTTTCCCCGTTGAGTATTTTTGCCGCGGGGAGACCGTTAGGAATTTTAATAGGCATTTGCAGCAGTCCTTTCCAGGCGATCGTTAATCCCAAACAAACCCGGCCTATATGTACACCCGGCTATAACATTATAACAGCCGCCGGCAAAAAGTCAAACCCCCGCCGATACGCCGTTATTATGCATAATTCCCCATTTTGGAGCAACAATGATGAGGACTTTAAGTTTTAGGGGGATTTTGCCGATGGACAACAGGCTTTTTGCGCCGGCCATATGCTTTTTACTCATGCTATTTTGCCTTGCGGGATGCAATAACGCCAAAAACGGGCGGGCCGACACCGGCGAAAACTCGCTGCTTGGAGCCGGCGCCGGAAGAGAGCTTTCTCTGGCCGTAAAGACGGAGGAGTCGGGAGCCGTATCAGAGGACAGCCCGCCGCCGGCCGAAAGCGCGCCCCATGAGGCCGACAGCCCCATGTACCGCGGGGTGGTGACCGAGCTGGAAGAAAAAGAAGGCTCGCTTTTTATACGCCTCGAAAACGCCGAGGGAACCGACTTTGGTTACGGCAAAATCCTGATGCAAACGGACGGCGATACAAAAACCAACTTCCGGGAGGGCGAGCTTAAGGCGGGCGATCACCTGGAGGCCTGGTTCAGCGACCGCAACGACGGCCTGCCCCCCATAATTCTCACGGCGACAAAGCTGCCAGCCGTTGAAGCTACCGTTTTTAACGGCGAGACAGTCCGGTTTGAAACGCGGGAAAACGGCGAAAAAGAGCTTGAGCTTAGGGGCCTTAAGGGCGAGGGCGATATAATATTCCGTATTTCAGATGAGACGAGGCTTTATATTGGCGAGAGCGAGCTCACTCCGGGAGCCTGGGTAAACGTATACCACCAGGGTGATCTCACAGGGAGCGCCCCGCCGCAGGGCAGGGCGCTGGAGATAAGGCCATATAAGGCTAAAAGCTAAAGACTATGCGCCGCGCAGCAGGCCGGCGTGCTCAAGGCCCTTTCTCAGCGCCAGAGCTAGGGGGACGACCACTATTACGGCGATGATTCCGTTTAGGGTTGAGGCTATCGCCTTCTGAATAACGGCGGCGACGACCGTTTCAAGCTCCATCCGGTCGAAATAGCGGGTTGTAAGAAAGCTTTTAGAAAGGTAAAGCGCTATATAGGTAAGCTGGCCTAGGGCGGCGGCAAGGATGCTGCGGCGCCTGTTTTTGGCGTCCGCTTTACCCGCCCGGGCTATTTTGCCGCAGACAAAGCCCATAAGGAACTTAAAAATAAGCGTAAAGTAAGAGTCGGCTATATAGGCGGGGTTTGTAAAATCGTAAAGCATCGAGCCCACCCCCGCGGCGACTCCGCCCGGAACGGGGCCTATAAGCATACCCGAAAGAAGGCACATCACGTTGCCCAGGTGAATACGAGTGGGAGTGCCCGCAACGGCCGGCAGCGGAATGGAAAGATAGTTGGAGACAAAGCACAGCGCCCCCAAAACCCCCACCATGGCAAGTAGCCTTGTGTTGCCGGCCGTTCTTTTAAGCTCGCCCATAACGTAACGCCCCCTTTTTATACGCCAGTGTGAACTCCGGCCCCGCCTTAAACCGGCGCGGACGACTACAGGCCGCTGTACCCCGTCATAATCTCCTCGCGGGTGAGCCAGGGAAGGCTTTTTTCCAGGAGGACGCCGAATCTGGGGTCGGTGCCGTAGCCGTAGGTGGTTTTGACGCAAAGCTGTACAAACGAGGTTGCCCGGCTCATGGCGAGCGGAAGGCTGTCGCCCCTTAGCAGCGAGCCTGTGATTACCGAGGCGAAAAGATCGCCGGTGCCGGGGTAGCTTGCGGGTACATATTCGCATTCGGCCCGCCAGTAGGCGCCGCGCTCGCGGTCATAGCCCACGTTTACCATCGTGTCGGTCGCGAGGCTCAGCCCGGTTATTATTGCCTGACGCGGGCCGAGCTCGCCGAGCCGGGCAAGAAGGCTTTTGGCAAGAGAGGCGGTCAGCGGGCCCTTGGGATAGTCGCAGCCCAGCAGCATGGCGACCTCGGTGAGGTTGGGGGTGATTATGTCGGCCGCCCCGACAAGCTCACGCATACGTTTTTGAATGCCGGGGGTAACGGTGCGGTAGGCCCTGCCGTGATCGCCCAGCACGGGATCCACCACATGAAGCGCCAGGGGGTAAGCCTCGAAAAACTCGAGGCAGTGGCCTATCTGGTCCTCGCTGGAAAGAAAACCGCTGTAGACACAGTCAAAGCTGAGCCCGAGGCGGCGGTAGTGGCGCAGCGCCCCGGCAGTGTAATCGGTGAGATCGCGCATCTCGACCTCCCCCATGCCGCCGGTATGGGTAGAGAGTATGGCGGTGGGAACCGCGCATACCTGCATTCCCATGGCGGAGAGGGCGGGCATTATAACGGACAGTGAACAGCGCCCGAATCCCGAAAGGTCGTGTATGGCCGCAACCAGGCCGCACGCGTTATCCATAAGTATCAGCTCTCCTGTGTTTTTATTATAGGCCTCCCGGGCTGCACGAGGCAAATTCCGGGCAAGGGGGCGGCTTATCCCCCCAAATTGGGCAATAAGCATAAGGGCGGGCCGGTTTCGGTTATTATACCGGTGCGGTTTTACTCGGAATAAACCCGCCGGCGCAGAGCGCTTTTGCACGGGGAGGAAAAAATAGCTAAAAAAGTTAGAAGCGCAAAAGCTATGGCTGTGCAAGTGGTAGAAGAATCGGGGTCCAGTCTTTGGTTAAACCGCCGCAAAGATAAGGTGAATTTTAGGCAAAATAGCTTAAATTTACAATTGCAACGCCAAAAAGGTTGATTTTTTGTAAAAAAGAGCGTATAATCTAAAAAATTACAGACGCAGTGTAATAATTCTTACTCGGGCGCGGTTTTATATTACCATAAAATCCCGAGGATGCAAAGGAGGCGGGCGGCTAAAAATATGTCAAATTGTTTCAGCGCAGTGAAATTGAAGGCGCCGGACTTGACAAAAACCTCATAAACATATAAAATCAGGGTATATATCAGCCTTTAGCCGTGAGCTTTTCGTGGCCGCCGGTCGGTAAGACCGCAGGGCCCGCGCATCCCGAAATGGCCGGGGACGGACCTCGCTTAGAGGTTCGGGCCATTTGGGGGGCATAGATCAGTAACCAGGGGAAAAGGGGAATTTCATGCGTAGGATTATATTTGCGGCGGCGCTTATCGCTGCCGTGTGCGTCTCGGGCTGCCGGGGTGTTGTGGAAGTGGGGCCGACCGCGGTGCCGACCGCGGGGGGAGACGTTCGCTACGCCGTTATGACCGCCGACGCTTCGATGAAGGAAACCGTTCTGGTGGCCGACCCGGCCGGCGCGGTCGAGGAAATTTACGGCGGCATTTCGGGCGAGCCGGTTTTGACCGAGCTTGACCCCGAGGGGCTCGAAGGGGTCATGGGCATCTCGCCCTTTCAGGTGATGAGCAGCGTGGCCTATACCTCCGACCCGTGCGGCGGCCTTTGCGACGTGGCCATAGTGGAGCCGGCCGAGGGGCAGGTCGACGCGGTTCGCGAGGCGCTTATCGAATACGGCGTGCAGCGCGCCGATTCCTTTAAGAATTACGACATCCTGGGCGCTTACGACATTGCCTCTAACGCCAGGGTATACAGCCAGGGAGATTTTGTGATTATGCTTATGCTGCCCGACAATGAAGCGGCCGTCGGAATTATCGACCGCTATCTGCCCCAGTAGGCCGTGGGGGCACTCATACAGCAAAACGGAATATTCATACGCACAGGCCCGCGAATCCCGCGGGTCTGTTTTCTGGATGAATTGCGGGGCCTCTGTATCCTGCTAATGGTAGTCTACCACGGCGCCTACGACATCATCTATATGTTCGGTTTTAACATCCCCATATTCCACAGCCCCTTGGTACGCTTAGCGCAGCCATTTGTGGCGGGGATATTCGTATTTATTTCGGGAATGGCCTGCCGGTTTTCGCGCAGCAACTTAAAGCGGGGCTGCCTGACCCTGCTGGCCGGCCTTGGTATGAGCGGGGTAACCCTTTTTATTCTGCCGCTCTTTTCGGTTTCGCAGCCCATCTACTTTGGAATATTGCATCTGCTGGGAACGGGAATGCTCCTCTTCGCGGCCCTTGAGCGCAAGGGGGACAGCCTTACCCCCATACCGGGAATGCTGCTCTGCCTGATACTCTTCGCGGTCACCCTTGGCGTGGGGGAGGGAAGGCTTGGCATCGGCCCCGCCTCGATTTCTCTGCCCGCCGCCCTTAACGGAATCCGCTGGCTTTTGCCGCTGGGGTTTTACGGCGCGGGGTCCGACTATTTCCCCCTGCTGCCTTGGATATTCCTCTTTTACGCGGGCAGCTACATGGGGGTGCCCTTTGCGCGACAGGAGGCGCTAGGTTTCTTTTACCGCAGCCATATTCCGGCCCTTTCGGCGGTGGGGAGATACACCATATTCATATACCTGCTCCACCAGCCGGTTCTCTACGGCGTTTTGAGTATTGTGCTGAGAATTGTGTTATAGCAGAGTAAGCGTTATAAAAGCCGTGCGCGGGGGGATTTTCCCTTAGCGCCCGGCTTTTTTGACCCGCATTGATGTATTTATTCCGCGGGCGAACACAGTTCACCCCTGCAACGCACAACAGCTCTGCCATTTTCTGATAAGTATTGCCTCACAAAACATGAAGCGCCCCGGCGTAGACGAAGACTGCTATGATTATCCCGCCCGCTTTGTTGCAAATGACAGCCGCCCTGGTCGGCTCACCACCGTCAACGAGCAGGGCGTGTTGTATCCGCCAGAATTTATAGGGGTAGAAGAAGAGACCACAGCCGAACAGCAAAAACAAAAGCCCGAAAAGGCAAAAGGAGAAATAGCCGACGGAATCCCGGCCCAAGTCGTGAATGGCGAGAAGGGCGTGTATGAGCTCGGCCTGAGCGGACTGATTTTTCGACAAACCGGCGCCGGCGAGGCCTTCCATTCCGGGGATTAGGGATGTAATCGGCAGAGAGAAGCTCTTGCCGTCGGAGAAGCTGTAAACGATCTCTCCCCGCTCAAGGTTTTGCTCGTAGCCGATAGCTTCATCCAGATAGGTTATGTCAGATTTTATGTCGGGGTAAATGAAGGAGGGGTCAAGCTCCATGAAAAGCTCGCGGTCCTCCCGGTCGGTCATGATCAGGGTGTAGCGGTCGGAGGAGGCAACGCTCAGCACATTGCCATTATATGCGTATGTATGGGAAGACTCGTATCTGATCGCGACAATGGCTATAAGCAGGGTTCCTGAAACGGCAAAGGCGGCGAGAAAGCGCCGCTGGGTCTTTTTATCGGCCGGCATTATTTTTCTCCTTATTATAGGTGTACACCTACTCCGAGACTGAAAAGGCCGGAAAAAAAACGGCGCAGGCCGCGACTGCCAGAATAAAAAGGGTGGGGAGGGGGTTCGCGAGGCAGCCGCGCAGGACCGCCGCGAGCCTTTCAATATCCCCAAAGAGAAAAAAAGCCGCCCCAAAAGAGCAAAGGGCGCAAATAAGCACCGCCCCCGCCGCCATATCCTTGGCGGCCTTGGCTAAGGGGTGGGGATTTTCGCCGCAGGTGAGATCGGCGAGATGCTCAAGGGCGGCGTTCATAAGCTCGCAGGATACCGTAAGCCCCACGGTGAGGATGAGAAGAACCCACTCGTGGCGGCTGAGCCCAAAGAGGAAGCCCGCGTAAAGGGCAATAATTCCCGCGGCTATGTGAATGCGCAGATTGCGCTCGCGCAGGTACGCCGAGCTCAGCCCCGCAAGGGCGAAGGAAAAGGACTTAATGAGGCCGGCGCTGCGCTTTGGGGGGAGCTTAAGCGTCATAGTCGTTTACGTAGCTCGCGTCCCGCCGCAGACCCAGGCGGGAGAGGACGTCCTCCTCCTTTTCGCGCATACGAACCGTGGCCATGCCGCCTTTTTCGTGGTCGTAGCCCAAAAGGTGGAGCATTGAGTGGACAGTGAGGTAAGCGAATTCCCGCTGGGGGGAATGGCCGAACTGCTCGGCCTGGCGGTAAACCATAGGTACGGAGATGGCGATATCCCCCAGCATGACGGCGCCCGTCTCGCGGCTTGTTTCGAACTCGCCCTCCCTTGCGCTGGGGAAGCTTAAAACGTCGGTGGGCATATCCTTATTGCGGTACTCGCTGTTAAGCTTTTCTATCTGCTCGTTGTCCACAAAGCTGACGCTTACTTCATAGTCGCCGGTTTTGCCCTCGAGCTGAAGTACGGCGTGGCAGCATTTGCGTATAAGCAGCCGTATCCCTGTGGGGATTTTGATCTCCTTTTGCATATTGGTGATGGCAACCTTAAGCTTGTCCATGGTCAGCGCCCTTTCCTGTTTTCGTCATAATATCTGTCGTATGCGCGTATGATCTCCTGCACCAGCCTGTGCCGGACCACGTCGCCATCCGAAAAACGCACAATTGCAATATCTTTTATGTTCTTAAGAATCTTTGAGGCTTCTATAAGCCCCGACTTTTTAGGGTCGGGCAGGTCTATCTGGGTGACGTCGCCGGTAATAACCATACGGGAGTTATTGCCCATGCGGGTTAAGAACATTTTCATCTGCTCGCGGGTGGTGTTCTGCGCCTCGTCCAGTATGATGTAGCTGTCGTCCAAGGTTCTGCCCCGCATGTAGGCTAAGGGGGCTATTTCAATATTGCCCTTTTCGACATATCTCTGATAGCTCTCGACCCCCATCATTTCAAACAAAGCGTCGTATAAGGGACGAAGATAAGGGTCAACCTTGTTCTGTAGGTCGCCGGGCAAAAAGCCCAGCTTTTCGCCCGCCTCCACCGCCGGCCTGGTGAGGATTATGCGGGTTATCTCACCCGCCCGAAAGGCCCTGACCGCCATGGCCACGGCCAGAAAGGTTTTGCCGGTGCCCGCGGGGCCTATGGCGACCGTAACGGTGTTTTCGCGCAGGGCGTCAACATAGCGCTTCTGGCCCAGGGTTTTGGCCTTGAGGGGCCGGCCCCTTGCCGTTATGCATATAACGTCTCTGTGGAGCGCCTCAATCTCCGACTCGGCGCCCTCTTCGACAAGGGCGAGCATATAGCGTATGGTCTGGTCGGTGAGCTCCTCGCCCTTTTCTATCAGCCGCAAAAGCCCCCGAATTGCCCTCGACGCCTTAGAGACGGCGTCCTCCCCGCCGCTGACCTTTATCTCCCCGCCGCGGCAGAGTATGTCGACCGAGAGAGCGTCCTGCAAAACGCAGATGTTAGAGTCGTAGTTGCCGAAGAGCTCGGCGGCGTGCTCCATGCGGTCGACCGGTATCGTCTGTTCCGCCATATATCGGATGATTACCCCAATTCTCAAATATAATTACAGTACGGTAACATCATTATAACACAACTTAGTCAGAGTTTTTTAATATTTTGTAAATATTAAAAATTATATTTATTATTGACAACATAAGCGCGAAAAACACAAGAAAATATATATTTATAGTCAACAAAAATTAAAACGCTCTGGCCGTAGCTGATGCCCTGGCCGGCGCTGACGCTATCGCGTTCAGCTCAGAGCAAGCGCCCCGCCCGCGCCGCCTGTCAGAATCTCGCGCTCCGCCGCTATATTCATGTGGCAGACGTAGCTTGCCCTTAAATTATATTCGCCGTTTACGATTTCGCCTGAAAGCTCGCGGCTTAAGATATCGGCGTCTCCAAGCTCGGCCTTTTGCAGGGCGGCCAGCTCTTTCATGGCAAGCTCCCGGGCCTCATCCTCGGTATAGGTGACGGGAATTTCCTCCATAAGGGTGTAGCGCTCTACCCGGTGGGTTACGGGGAGCTCCAGCCCCAACAGGCTCCAGGGGGCCTCTTCGCGGCCGACACGGTAGGGCCGGTCTATCCCTAAGGGGAGGAATAAGGGCAGCTCTACCCCCAGAACCCGCAGGTAGTCGCGCCGGGCGTCCTTGCCGGTTTCAATAAAGGCGGTGCTTTCAATGGGTATGCGCACGGTAATCTCGTGAGAGACCTCGGCGTAGATATCGGCCCGCGCGTGCTTAAACTGGTTTTGATCGAGCCGGTCTCTTATTATGCCGCTCACAATCACCTGCCCTGCCAGAACGGCGTCCCCTTTAATCAAAAGGGGCTGCCCCGCGTAAACCCTCATCTCTATAATCTGGCCGGAATGGGAGGCCACCACGTTGCAGGGCTTGTGGGGATCGATCATGGGGGGGACCGGCATGGTCTCGTAGACCTCCACGTGTATGGTGGAGCCGTCTATATTAAGGGCGAGCCAGCTTAGCTCGGGCAGCTCGAGAAGGGCCCTCGCCTCCGACTCGCGCACCGCTATCCGGCTGCGGAGGATTCCCGGCTTTATGCCGACGGACTCGAGGGCGGTCAGGATTCTATCTTCGGGAACGGTCTCGTTACCGTTAACGTCGATAGACCAGATAAAGCGGCTCATCACCCCTATAAACAGGGCAAAGACCAAAAGCCCCACCAAAAGCCCCTGGCGGCGCCGGAATTTTTTCTTTTTGAAGGGGACGCCGTGCTTTGTAACGATGCGAAGCCTCACCCCCGTTTTTTTGGCGAGCGCCCGAAGCCCCGGATACGCTCCGGCCGAAACGCAGCCGGTAAGGGTATCGTCCTTGCGGCGCACCTCCCAGACAGAGATCCGCTCCCTGGCCAAAAGATTCAAAAAGCGCTCCACAAAAAGGCCTCTGGCGGAAAAACGCACATAGCCCCGCAGGCTGCGCAGCAGGCTTATAAGAAACATGTTAACCTCCACAGGCAGTAGTGATACTACTCCGCATTTAAAATACTTTTTTCTATTGCTTCCCCCGCCTGGCGGGGGAAGCAATAGAGTAATATTATAAAAGCATTTTATTTGCGTAGTAGTTATGAGAAATCGGGAATTAAAAAACAGCGTTACGAGTCTAAATTTAAACGAATGGGATTTTACACTACAAATTCAACGCTTAGTATAAATCCAGCCAGAACGGCGCTGTCGTGGGTGAGTACCTTTAGCTGGAGGTTGCGGCCCCTAAAGCGGACGCTCATGCTTTTGCCGGCGAGGCGTACGGTGCTTTCGTCATATTCAAGAACGCCGGTGCAGCCGTCCACCAGGGCCTCGGTGTTCCCCGAAAGCTCGATCTGCATATTGCCGGAAATCGCGGCCTGAGGGATATCAAAAAGATCCCGCAGGCCGCCCGGGGCTTTTTCCGCGGGAGCCTCCTGCTTTCTGTTCCGTCCCATATATCCACCTCCAAAGGGCAAAAGCTTATAATAATATGTATGCGATTTTACAACCCGATAGACATACGCCCCGCCCCGGGCCAGTATAGTTTGGATATATAAAGAAAAAAACGGGGGCGGGGCAATGGCTGCTGTAAAAAAAAGAAAGGCGCCGTGGCGGGGCCTTTTGTCGGCGGCGCTTATGGCATTGCTCGGCTTTGGGCTGGTTTTTGAGGGCGCGGCTGTCGGCGAGGGGGTACGGCGGGGGCTTTTGATCTGCGGCGAGGTGCTGATACCGGCGCTTTTTCCATTTATGGCGTTGTGCTGCTGGTTAAACCGCACCGAGGCTGCCGGGCTTATTTCGCGGCCCCTAACGCCCGTGACGCGGCATATATTCCGCCTGCCAGGCGAGCTGGGCGCGACGGCGCTGCTAAGCGTTATAGGCGGATACCCCACCGGCGCAAAGATGATCTCGATACTTTTAAAGCAAAAAAGAATAAATAAAGATACCGCCAAAAGAATGCTCTGCTTTTGCTACGGGGGAAGCCCGTCCTTTCTTATATCGGCCGTGGGGGCGGGGATGCTGGGCAGCCGCCGGCTGGGCGCGGCCCTATACCTGACCCAGGCGGCGGCGACGTTTTTAACGGGCGCGGTTTTTTCCCTGAGGGCCCCAAGGATAAGGGATAAAAGCTACGCCCTTAAAAAAAGCGAGGGGGTTTCGGGGCTTGTGGAGGCTGTTCGGGACGCCTCCGGCGCCATGCTGAACATGTGCGCATGGGCGGTTTTATTTTCGGGCATAATCTCACTGGCGGCGGCGTCGGGGCTTAAGGGCGCGATAGTGGCGCTTATTCCAATTAGGCCGGAGTACTCGGGGGCTTTGCTGGCCGGCCTTTTAGAGGTTACCGGCGGCAGCCTGCTGGCCTGCGCCTCGGGCGGGAGGGGGGCGCTTGCCCTTGTGGCTATAATCTGCTCCTTTGGTGGGCTGAGCATAATATTCCAGGTAGTATCCTCGTTCGATGAAAGGATAAGCTTCGGGCCCTTTATACTGTCACGTTTTTTTCACGCGGGGATATCCGCCGGGCTTTTTCTTTGGGCGGCTTCGTTTTTTGAAGAAGCGGCTCTTCCCGCAATGGCGGGCGGGGGCGCGCCCATAGCCCTGACTGTCAACCGGCCGTGGTTCGCGTGGGCCTGCCTGCTTATGATGCTTACCATGCTTATTTTCGGCGGGCGCCGCGAGGGCGGCCATTGACAACCGCGCCCCCAAAAGATTATTATTATACTAATCCGCAAATCCGCAAATAGAATGCTTTTATAATATTACTCTATTGCTTCCCCTGACAGAGGCGGGGGAAGCAATAGAAAGAAGTATTTTAAATAAAGAAGTATTTTAAATGCGGATTAAATGCGCAATAGTATTATTATGTATACCGGGCGGCTCTGTTTTTTGTTTTGGGTGGAGATTAAAAAACCTTTTATCAGCCAGAGGCGCAAATAACCGGGAAGGGTGGAGCGAATAAAGATGACCATAGCCTTGATTCGCAACGCCGGCTCGGCCGGGGATATCGAGGGGCGGCGCATGGGTCTGCTCGACGAGTCCATTTCCCCCGGGGGGAGGGAGCGGCTGCTGCGAAAAATTGACGCAGGGGCCTACCCCGACGCGCAGATGGTGTTTACCGGCGGCCTTTCGCGCTGCTTAGATACCGCGCGGAGCATTTACCCGCGCGTTCCCGCCATTGTTCTGCGCGAGCTGAGCCCGTTTGATTTTGGCGTTTTTTCCGGCCTTACCGTCAGGGAGATCACCGAATCGGAGCCATTCAGAATCTTTTTTTCCGGTTGCGACATTAAGGTCCCCCCCGGCGGGTCGGAGGATCACTACTCGTTTTTAACCCGCTGCGGACAGGCCTTTTTGCGAATAGCCCGCGAGGCGCAGGATAAGGGAGCCGAAATGGTAAGCGTTGTGACTCATCTGGCCGTTATTCGCACAATACTCAGGCGCTACCACGTGCCCCGCGCCTTTTACCGGGACTGGAGGGCCGACTTTTGCGGCGGCTTTCTCTGCGAGTTCGGCGAAAGGGACGGTATGCTGCGGGTAAAGAGGGAAATTTGACGGCGCGCCTAAGCCCCAACACAAGATAAAAATCGTACGAAGAAAGAGGAAGAAGAGCAAAAAAGCAAGAGTTTGGGAAAAAAAGCGGGAAAATGCGCTTGACTTGGGGAGGCAGGTGTGATATTAT
>JAITVF010000079.1 GCA_031285945.1 Oscillospiraceae bacterium | reverse complement strand
CGCGCCAAACGGCATCAAAATTGCAGAATCTCCCCCCGCTTTTAGAAATGCGGGGGGAGATTCTGCGTTATGGGTTATTACTCCGGGTATTCGAGGATATAAATATCAACGGAGCGGATCTCGTTGAGGCAGCTTTCGAGGTAGCTTGCGTAGAACAGGTCGATGTCGATTACCCCCTGCATCAAAGAGGAGCCTGTGTCGGCGGCTATGGCGTAGCCGTAAACAAAGCTTCCGTCGCCGCTTGTGATATAAAGCTTCGACCCATAGGGGATTACGCCCGGGTTAACCGCTACATATCCCACGGCGGCGGGCCTGCCGCTTGCGGTCATGGCGCCGGGGGCGGCGTAATAGCCCGCCGAGCGCCCGCCGGTGATAAGGGCCTCGTATGTGGCGGGCAATCCGTTGGCGTCGGTTTCCCACTCAAAATCCAGATCGGAAACAGGCGCCCCGGCCTCACCCACCAGGACCTTGCGGTTGACGGGAGCCTTATACTCCCCTTCCGACTTTAAAATTTCCTCAGTTATTTTGCTGCCGATCATCTCCCGCTCATAAACGCGGCGGTAGATTCCCTTTGAGCCCTCGCTGACCACCAGGGTCACCCCCGGCTTTACGAGTGAGGTAGTAACGGTTATAGTCTCAAAGGGTATTTCCTCATCCTCGTTAAAATCGGCTTTTATGTAGCGCTCAACAACGATTTTGTCGCCGGGGTCCACCGGGCCGTAAAGGGGGTGATTTATAATGTCCTTCGGGCCGGCGACCACTCCGCCAAGGGCAAGCGTTTCTTCCACCGAGTCGCCCATGCTCGCCCTAACCCGGATGATGTCGCCGTCGCAGACGATGGCCACGGGGAAGGAATTATCGTCCCCGGCGGTTTTTGCCGCGTAAGAATAGGCGGGGCTGCCCTCAATCCCGGAATTAAACCGGGTATCCGCTTTTCTGGCGGTTGCGGCGCAAAAAGCCGTAAAGACAAGAACTACGGCTGCCAGCGCAAGGGAGCCCAATATTTTGGTTGCCATAAAAATCTCCTTATACCATATACTTTATACTTTATACTTTTCCGCGGGAGAAAGCCGCCTTTTGCTATGCCTTTTATTGTGGGCCGGCACTGTTAAATCAGCGCTTATTCCTGCTGATATGATTATAATGTCAGGGCGGCGGGGTGTCAAATTAGCGGTTTTCGGCTTTCGACCATATATGATCCGTTTTTTAGGCGATTTTGCATGTATACCCGGCAATATTTTGGGCAATATATTAGTTTTCAGCCGATTATAGGCTGAAAATATATTGATAGCGCATAAAGATAAAAGCCGCACTGGGAAAATCCCCGAAAAGCGCATAATCATGGCTTTTTAGGCATAGGGGTAAATGTTGGCTGCGCGGGCGGATCCGCGCATGGCGCCGACAGCTCTGCCAAGACCTAAACCGGCGGCCCGTAGCTTTTGCCGGCTATATATGCAAATCGCCGCCTATGTGATATACTGTTAACGTTTCGAGCGTCTGTGGCAAAAGAGAAGAGGGGGGCGAGAGGTTGGGCAAGGCTCGCGAGCATATGCCGGCTCTGCTGCTGGCGGTGGTGGCGGTAATCTGGGGCGGCGGCTTTATATGGACGCAGGTCGCCCTTGATTATGGCTTTTCGCCGGGGCTTATACTGGCCTGCCGTTTTGCGGTGGCGTCGGCGGTTTTTCTCGTCTTTTGCCGGAAAAAGATATTCCCTATAAGCAAAGATGAGCTTAAACGCGGCGCGGCTTTGGGCCTGCTGCTGTTTTTGGGGTTCTATGTTCAGACTACGGGGCTGCGATTTACAACCCCTTCAAACAACGGATTTTTTACGGCAGTTAATGTTATAATCGTTCCCCTGATAGCGTGGAGGCTTAACAGGCGCAGCCCGCCCGCAAAGCTGTGGGGCTGCTGCGCGATTGCCCTTTCGGGATTTTTTATTCTGTCCTGGCGGCCCGGAACGGGCTTTTCGGTAAACTCGGGCGATATGCTGACATTGCTTTCCGCTTTCTTTTTTGCCTGCCACATAGCGGGGCTTGGGGTGTTGTCCAAGACTATGAACCCCCTTAAGGCTACGTTTATACAGATGTCGACAGCGGGGGTTTTGTCCCTTGGCGGGATGCTGATCTTTGAAGGGGGCGCGCTTTCGCGGGCTGATTTTGCCGCGGGGGGTGTAAGCGTTATTCTGTTGGGGCTGTTATCAACCTGCTTTTGCTTTTTTATTCAAACCTGGGCTCAGGCTAGAACCGGCCCGGGGAAGGCCGCACTTATAATGGCGGGAGAATCGCTGTGGTGCATGATTTTTTCGGTCATGGCGGGCTATGAGATACTTACCCTGCGTATGGCCGGAGGCGGGCTGCTTGTTGTGGGCGCGACGGTTCTTTTGGAGCTCGAGCCCCCGCGTTCGCCTGTCAAAAGCCTTGCGGAAAGCGAGGAGACCGTTTGAGCCAGTAGGTTATTCGGCATATCTTAATACTAATCCGCAAATAAAATGCTTTTATAATATTACTCTATTGTTTCCCCGCCTTTGGCGGGGGAAACAATAGAAAGAAGTATTTTAAACGCGGAATAGTATTACATACTACGCGAGAGGAATGATTTTATATGAGCCATCAGACTGTGATTATTCTGGATTTTGACGGCCGATCGGGGCAGGTTCTTGCCCGCAGGGTGCGGGAGCTGAGCGTTTATTGCGAGGTAAAGCCCTGCACCTTAAGCGCCGCCGAGCTTAACGCGGGTAAGCCGATCGGCATTCTCACGGCGGGCGGGGAGCTATCCGCGGCGCCCGGGCTTGACGGAGCCTGCGCGCCGGTCCTTAATATACCGGTTAGCGAAATTGATGAATGCGCCAAGCTCTTGCGGGCTTTCCTTTTCGATACCTGCGGCGCCGTGGGGGACTGGTCGATAGCCGATTTTTCCCGCCTTGCGATAGATGAGATTCGCGAGAGGGTGGGGAATGGCCGTGTGCTGCTGGCCCTTTCGGGCGGGGTGGACAGCTCGGTGCTGGCGGCCCTTCTTTCCAGGGCGATAGGCAGGCAGCTTGTCTGCATCTTTGTAGACCACGGCCTTATGCGCAAGAATGAAGGGGACGAGGTCATGGCCGCATTTTCGGGCTGGGACGTCGAGCTCATAAGGGTAAACGCGGGAGTAAGGTTTCTCTCAAAGCTTGCCGGCGTGACCGATCCTGAGAAAAAACGCAAAATCATCGGGGAGGAATTTATCCGCGTTTTTGAAGAGGAAGCAAAAAAAATCGGCTCGGTCGATTTCCTCGCGCAGGGAACCATATATCCCGACGTAATTGAGTCGGGCACAGGCAAGGGCGCCGTCGTAAAAAGCCATCATAACGTAGGCGGGCTGCCCGACGCGGTCGACTTTAAGGATATCCTGGAGCCTCTTCGCCCCTTATTTAAAAATGAGGTCAGGGCGCTGGGAGAGACGCTCGGGCTGCCCGACTACCTTGTCTGGCGCCAGCCGTTCCCGGGGCCGGGGCTAGCGGTGCGGGTAATCGGAGAAATCACTGAGGAAAAGCTCGACATCCTGCGCGACGCCGACAAAATCTTCCGCGATGAGATTGCGGGCGCGGGGCTCGGCCGCGGTATAAACCAATACTTTGCCATCCTGACCGGAATGCGCTCGGTGGGGGTTAAGGGCGAAAGCCGCACATAC
>JAITVF010000198.1 GCA_031285945.1 Oscillospiraceae bacterium | reverse complement strand
GTAATATTATAAAAGCATTTTATTTGCGGATTAGTATCAAAAGCTCAGCAAGCCGACCGCCCCCAGCCCGGGGCGGTTTTTCTTTTATATTAATTTACATCAGAATCGAAATAACGGTTCCCAGAACCATCATAAGGGCAAGAACTACGCAGACCGCCGCCGCTATTATACGTACGGCGCCTTTTTTCATCATGCTTTTTACCTCCGGCCGCAATAATTGCGGCAGTTCTGAGCAGATTAACAGCATATCTAAAATAATCTGTCTTCATCCGTGAATATCTTCCCCAGCATTTCCTCATCGCCGGACAGCAGGGCCATAACCCCTTTGTAAACAGTGGCGGGGGCGTTTAGGAACCGCGCCTCGAGCAGGTCGCACTCCTCTTTTGCGGGAACGAATACCCTGATCGAAATAAGCTCGTTATCAGTCTTTGGCGCGTCGGGTATGGCAAGCTCCAAAACAAAGCCGCCGCCCGAGGGCGCGCGCGAGGTTTTAACCTCTCTTTTACGCCTTTCGCGGGCAAGAACCTTTTTTACCGAGCTAAGCGCCCTTTCCCGCGCCGAAAGGGGTATCTGCCGCTCAAACTCGGCGGCGATTTTCGAGCCGCGCTCCGTTACCCGGTAGAGCTTTTGGCCCCCCCCGGCTTTACGGGCGGCAAGGCCGCCGAGCTCCTCTAAGTATCGCAGCTCCTCTATAAGCTCAAAATAGTTGACCAGCGAGCCCTCCGAAAGGGCGTCAAACAGCTGGTCAAAGCTCAGCGGCTCCCCCGCCCCCTCGAGCATGTAACAGAGGAGCATACGGATTTCATCCTCGGTAGAGGGGGCTCCGGGAAGCACCCCGGCTCTAAAAATTCCGCTTTCCATCGAATCCCCCCACATTTGCGAGAAAATTAAGGGTTTCTTAGCCTTTTCTTTATTGTCATTATAAGCATTGTACTATAAAATAAGTAAGTAGACAAGCTAGATGCTTAAACTTTGCGCCGCCTTGTGCAACTATATGCGCATCTGCGCGAGCGCCAGCCAAAACGCCAGGGGGTGTTCCGGCCATTAGCAATTCTCACCGTTTCAGGCGGGCGTTTCGCGCTTGTGTTTTTGCGGCGTGCGCCCTGGCCGTTATACTGCTCACCGCCGCCGGTGTTGTCTGGATGAGGAGCCTCTCGAGGAACCCCGACATGCTGGGCGCCTTTCAGGCTAAAATCGCGTCCTTAGGCTTTATAGGGTGGGTCGCTCTTTTTGTGATACAGTTTGTTCAGATAGTTATAGCCTTTATTCCCGGCGGGCCCGTTCAGATCGTGGCGGGGGCCCTCTACGGCCCGGTCGGCGGCGTTCTTGTCTGCCTGCTGGGAACAGTAGCCGCCACCTTTTGCGTATTTGCCATAATCGGCAGGTTCGGCAGGGGAGCGCTCACCCTTTTTGTGGACGAGCGGGATATTACGGCTTTTAAGTTTTTGTCGGACGAGCGCAGGCTCGAGCGGCTTGTCCTGATCCTGTTTTTTATTCCCGGAACGCCCAAGGACGCGTTAATCTATCTTTTTGCCCTTACCCCCATAGCCAGGGGCCGCTTTCTTTTACTCGCCACCTGCGCGAGGCTTCCCGCTCTCGTGACCTCGGTGCTCGCGGGGGACAGCATCGCCGGGGGCCTCTGGCTGCGGGCGGGAATAATGTTTCTTATAATATCCGTCATAAGCCTTGCGGGCTATCTTATCTACAACAGAATCCTTAAGGCAGTCAGGAAATAGAAGCGTTTACACAATAGTTACAATATATCGGGCTTATTGGTTGAAAAATGCTCGGCAATAGGATACAATGATAGCAATATCACCCATGAAAAGACACCGGCAAGGAGAATGAAAATATATGCTGCCAACGCTTAACACAGCCTTTATTAAGGATTTTATAACAGAGGGCGAAATAGAGGCCGCGGCCCCCTACGCCGAAACGGCGCACCGCCTTCTGGGCGGCGGCAATGGCCCCGGAAGCGACTTTTTGGGCTGGCTTTGCCCCTCGGACCTCGTAAGCTCCGAGGAGCTGGCGCGGATTAACTCGGCCGCCGCCCGCATCCGGCAGGATAGCGACGTTCTGGTGGTAATCGGGATCGGCGGCAGCTATCTCGGCGCGAGAGCCGCCCTCGAATTTCTTCGCTCGCAAAGCTACAACCTGCTGCCGGGGAGCTCCCCCCAAATACTCTTTGCCGGGAACACTCTTGGCGCCGACGCCCTGCGCGATGTAATAAGGCTGTGCGAGGGCAAAAGAGTAAGCGTAAACGTGATATCAAAATCGGGGACCACCACCGAGCCGGCCCTCGCCTTCAGGGTTTTCAGGGAGCTGCTTTATTCCCGTTACGGCAAAGAAGAGGCCGCGAGGCGGATCTACTGCACCACCGACAAGGCCCGGGGAACCCTTAAAACCCTGGCCGGCAAAGAGGGGTACGAGACCTTTGTCATCCCCGACGACGTAGGCGGGCGCTATTCCGTCCTCACACCGGTGGGGCTGCTGCCCTTGGCGGCCGCCGGCTGCGATATCGGCGCCCTTCTCGAAGGGGCCGGGGCGGCGGCGGAAAAATACTCGGAGCCGTCCGTTTATAAAAACGACGCCTGCCTTTACGCCATTATAAGAAATATACTTTACCGCAAGGGGTATATGGCCGAGTCTCTCGTCTCCTACGACCCCGACCTCGTGATGCTTGGCGAGTGGTACAAGCAGCTCTTTGGCGAGAGCGAGGGTAAGGATAAAAAGGGCCTGCTGCCCGTTTCAATGTGCTTTTCGACAGATCTGCACTCGCTGGGGCAGTTCGTTCAGGATGGCAGGAGCCTGCTCTTCGAAACCGTTTTAAAGGTCCCCCCCAGGGAGGATTTTTTCCTGAAGCCCGAGGAGGGCGATTTTGACGGCCTCAACTTCCTGACCGGGCAGGGGCTTTCCGCGGTTAACCACAAGGCCTTTGCCGGCACCCTGCTAGCCCATCTTGAGGGCGGCGTACCCAACCTCACGATAGATATCCCCGCCAAGGATGAAAAAAGCCTGGGCGCGCTCATCTACTTTTTCGAGAAGGCCTGCGCCCTTTCCGGCTATTTGCTGGGGGTAAATCCCTTTGACCAGCCGGGGGTCGAGGAATACAAGAAAAACATGTTCGCCCTCCTGGGCAAGGCCGGCTATGAGGAAAGAAAGAAAGCGCTGGAGGAAAAGCTGGATTATCTGAAATCCGTAGCGCGCGCCGAGGTTGCCGAGAAAATAAAGATCGCGCGCGAGTTCGGCGATATCAGCGAAAACGCGGAATTTGACGCCGCAAAAGAGGA
>JAITVF010000192.1 GCA_031285945.1 Oscillospiraceae bacterium | reverse complement strand
TATAGCAAAAAAAGACTGAGCCTACAAGGCGGCTGCCCCAGTCCGGAGCGCCGTCAGCCGGCGGGGACGGCTGACGGCGGGTCATCCCTGCAAAAAGGCTTTTAGCTGTTATTATAGATTATATAGACGCGGTATATCGCCTTTTTTTGAAGATAATCGTCAATAAAGCATGACTTTTTAAAAAAAGTTCATCAATATGGGAGAATATAGGATATAATAATACTGTATATATTATGCGGAAGTGAAAAGTAAAAGCGGTGGAGGAGTTTTGATGAGCGCGCAAAAGGCAAAGGTAATGGTAGCGGACGACGATAAGAACATAGTCGAGCTGTTAAGGCTTTATCTTGAAAAGGAAGAATACGCGGTGATTACCGCCCACGACGGCGAAGAGGCCATACTCAAGTTCGGCCCCGAGGCTCCCGACATAGTTCTGCTTGATATAATGATGCCAAAGCTGGACGGCTGGCAGGTGCTGCGGGAAATACGCAAAAAGTCTAACTGCCCCATTATAATGCTGACGGCAAAGGGTGAAACCTTCGATAAGGTCCTGGGCCTGGAGCTGGGCGCGGACGATTACGTGGTAAAGCCCTTTGACTCAAAGGAGATTGTGGCCCGCATCAAGGCGGTCCTGCGGCGAACCGGAAAAACGGGAGATATTTCCGATTCGCGGGAGGTCTCGTACGATAGGCTGATTGTAAACATGACAAAGTATGAGCTCAAGGTGGACGGCCGGGTTGTCGACACCCCCCCAAAGGAGCTTGAGCTTCTCTTTCATCTCGCCAGCAACCCCAACCGGGTTTACACCCGCGACCAGCTTCTCGACGAGGTTTGGGGCTTTGAGTATTACGGCGACAGCAGAACCGTTGACGTTCACATAAAAAGGCTGCGCGAAAAGCTTGAGGGCGTATCTGACCGCTGGACCCTAAAAACCGTGTGGGGCGTGGGCTATAAATTCGAGGTCCGGGACTGACTAAGCGGCGCCCCCTTCCCCCGATTTTGGCGGTGAAAAGAAACTCGACTAATCTGCGCTTATTCGGCGGTAACGCAGGCCGAAAAGCTTTATAAGTGAGGAAATCGCTTGAAAAACAGTCTCTTCCGAAAATATTTTTCAATATTTTCGCTCTGCATAGTTCTTAGCATCACGGTGCTGGGGGCGGTGCTGATGGTTTTTGCCTCGCAGTATTTCAGGGGCGAGCAGTATCAGATACTCGAACGGAACGCGGGCCACGCCGCCTATGTTACCTCGGCGAGCTACGAATCCAATGCTATAGGCGTGGTGGAGCCGGACGCGATCGCCGACTATTACTCTATCTTTTCGCTGGCGGTGGGGGCCGAGTTCCTTTTGACCGACACAGCCGGCCGGGTGATCTATTCCTCAACCATGGGATCGTCTGTGGAAGGGCAGATACCCGAGGCCGCCGTAAGGGAGGCGCTTCTCGGCCACTTTGCCGACACGGGGCTTTTGGGCGGTTTTTTTTCCGACGTCCACTATGTGGTAGGGGTTCCGGTTATGGGCTTCGGCGAGCCGGTGGGCACCGTTTTTGCCTCAGCCTCCGCCGAGAGCCTGAGCGCCTTCCGGGTAGATTTGATGAGAATGTTTTTAATTAGCGCCGCGGTAGTGCTCTTTATTGCGTTTGTTCTCATATACTTTATTACGTCCAATCTTGTGAGGCCCCTGCGGGAGATGCTTCTCGCTACTCAGAGCTTTTCTCAGGGGGACTTTACCAAGCGGGTTCAGGTGAGCGGGTTCGACGAGCTGGGGCAGCTTGCCATGGCCTTTAACAACATGGCCTCGTCGCTGGCCGCCACCGAGACCACCAGGCGAACCTTCGTGGCCAACGTATCCCACGAGCTTAAAACCCCCATGACCACCATAGGCGGCTTTGTTGACGGCATCCTGGACGGCACCATTCCCCGCGAAAAGCAGGATCAGTATATGCATGTGGTCTCTAACGAGGTAAGAAGGCTCTCAAGGCTTGTTCACTCAATGCTTGATACCGCGCGTATCGAAACGGGTGAGTTCAGGCTGGTCTGCGTTCTGTTTGACATCAGCGAGATCATTCGCCAGACCGTACTAACCTTCGAGCAGAATATCGAGGAAAAGCAGCTAAATCTTAAGGGTCTTGAAGCCGATAAAATAATGGTGTGGGCCGACCGCGACCTTATGCATCAGGTGGTTTACAACCTGGTGGAAAACGCCGTCAAATTTGTAAACGAGGGCGGAGAGCTCTCGGTTCGCTACCAGACCGACGCTCAGCGCACCTATGTGGCCATACGAAACACAGGCGAGGGTATCGATAAATCGGAAGCGCCCAGGCTATTCGAGCGTTTTTATAAATCCGACCGTAGCCGTTCCCTCAATAAAAACGGCGTGGGGCTGGGGCTTCACATAGTTAAGTCCATCATTAACTACCATAAGGGCGAAATATTTGTCCGCAGCGAGCAGGGAGAGTACGCCGAGTTCGAGTTCTGCCTCCCCAACCCGCCCAAAAACGTATTAAAGGAAATGGAAAAAGAGTCCCGCGAAAAAGACCGCAAGGAAAAGAACCGCGAGCCCGAGCACGCCTCAAATCCTTTTGAAACCGAAGTCCCCCTCAACCCTGAAGAACAAATTGACAATTCAGAAGCCTGAACTTCATATTATGAATTCCGCATTGTGAATTGCATTTAAGACACGGAGGTTGCAGATGAGCATCAACGAATCGTTCCGCGAACCCTTTGGCGAAAAAGACGGGGAGCCGATAACCGGGCAAGGCCGCGCCGGATATTCCGGCGGTACTTACACCTACAGCGGGTATACCCGGCCTGATAAGAACCCCGCAGGGAGCGGCCGCGGCTCTTATCAGTACAGCCCTAACGGCGGCTGGCAGGCTGCTTCTCCGGAGCCTTACCGGTGGGATTATAGCAGCCTCAACGAGTCCTTCCCCAATCCCAAAAGAAAGAGGCGGCGGGGCGGGACCGTGGCGCTGGCCGCGCTGGTCCTTGTGCTTGCCGCTACGCTTCTGATTGCCTTGGGCTATGGCGCGGTCGAAATTTTCGCCCCGGAGGAAAGAGCGCCGGTGGTAAAGGGTCCGCAGCCGTACGCGGAGTATTCGTATCCCGACCAGGCAGCTTCAGAGGCGTCTTCCGAGATACCTCTGCCACGGGATGTAACCATTCATATCGCGGCAAAGCCCCCTGCCGCCGCGCAGGAGGATCCGGCAATCGGCGAGGCCATGACAATTCCCCAGGTGGCCCGGGCGGTAAGACCTTCCGTAGTGGGGGTCGTTAACTATTCGGGCACCGTTTTCAGCCCTGCCGACGCGCAGGGAAGCGGCATAGTTATAAGCGACAACGGCTATATAGCCACCAACGCCCATGTGGTAGCGGGCGCGGAATCTCTCACGGTGGTATTTGAGGATGAAACCGAGGTCGACGCCGTGGTGGTCGGGACCGACACCCGCACAGACCTTGCCGTAATACGGGTAGACCGTGATGATCTTATTCCCGCTACCTTCGGCGATTCTGGCGAGCTCGAGGTGGGCGAAAGGGTCATAGCTATTGGGAATCCCGGCGGAACCGACCTTGCCGGCAGCGTGACCCAGGGCATTGTTTCGGCGATAAACCGGGTGATGGAAACGCCCTACCTTTCGAACAACTACATCCAGACAGACGCCGCCATAAACCCCGGCAACTCGGGCGGCGCGCTCTGCAACGGCTACGGCCAGGTGGTGGGGATAAACTCCGCCAAAATCGTCGCCACAGGCTACGAGGGAATAAGCTTTGCCATCCCCATAACCGAGGCGATGCCTATACTCGAGGATTTAATCCAAAACGGCAGGGTGACCAGCCGGGTTATACTGGGGATAACGGGCGAGCCCATAAACGATCAGATCGCCAGGGAGAAGGAAGTTCCGGTCGGGGTGCAGATTACCTCGGTGAGCTCGCAGGAGCTTAAGGAAAAAGACGTGCGCCGGATGGACATAATCACTTACGTAGGTGAGGAACGGATTCTGGACATGGTCGATCTCTTTAACGTCTTGCAGTCCCATGAGGCGGGCGACGAGGTGACCCTCACTCTCTACCGCCCTTTTGAGGCGAGAGAATTTGAAGTTTCGGTCACTTTGCTGAGCGACCTGAACGAATAACGCAAAACGCAAATACTATAGTCAAAGGCAGCATAATCTATGATTGTACTCATGATCGGCGATGTTGTGGGCGGCGCGGGCTGCGATTACGTCCGGGCAAAGCTTCCAATTTTGAAAAAGCGCTACGGGGTTAACGTAACTGTCGCCAACGGTGAGAATTCCGCCGAGGGCAACGGAATGACCCCCAAAAGCCTGCGCGATCTTATGGACAGCGGGGTAGACGTTATAACCTCAGGCAATCACTCCCTGCGGCGCAGGGAGGTCTGTGAGGAGCTTGATAAGGGCGGGGGGGTCGTTCGCCCCGCAAACTACCACCCTTCCGCGCCCGGCTCGGGGATTTTCCTCTACGACTATCCTGGGGCGCCTCTTTGCGTTATAAATTTGCAGGGGATTGTGTATATGCCTAGCCTGCAAAGCCCCTTCGACTGTGCCGACGAGCTTCTTAAAACGGTAAAAACTCCGTGTATTCTGGTGGATTTTCACGCCGAAGCAACCGCCGAAAAGCTCTGCATGGGCTATTGGCTGGACGGACGCGTTTCGGCGGTGGTGGGAACCCACACTCATATCCCCACGGCCGACGCCAGAATTCTTAAGGGCGGCACGGGATATATAACCGACGTCGGGATGTGCGGGGGGCTAAACTCGGTGCTGGGCGTTAAAAGGGATGTCGCCGTTGAAAAGATGCGCACTGGGCTCCCCGTTCGCTTTGAAAACGAGCCGGAGGATATTCGCCTGAGCGGCGCGGTCCTTGACATAGACAACGCGACCGGCAGATGCCGGGGCATAGAAAGCATAGTGATGCTGTAGGCGGAATCGCAAAAAAGACCCGAGAGACTGGTCGGGTCTTTTTGCGCAGCAGTATAAAAAACGGTGAGCGAAGGCGGCCAGGCCCCCTACTTAAAGAAGCTTTTTGCGATTTCCACGCTTTCCATGGCATCGCGGGCATAGAAATCGGCGCCCACCATTTGGGCGTACTCGGGGTTAAGAACCGCGCCCCCCACAAAAAAGCGGCAGCCGGGCGCTTTTTTGCGGGCGAGCCCTATGGTTTCTCCCATACTGCGCACAGTGGTTGTCATAAGGGCGCTCAGTCCCGCCAGCCTTATGTCCCGCTCAAGGATTGCCTCGACTACGGTTTCGGGCGGAACATCCCTGCCAAGGTCTATAATATCATAGCCGTAGTTTTCGAGCAGCATTTTAACGATATTCTTGCCAATGTCGTGGATATCCCCGTGTACCGTGGCAAGCAGAATGGGGCCCTTGCCGCCGCCCTCTTCGCCGGAGGCCTTCAGCCGTTCGCGCAGTATCTCAAAGCCGTTTTTAACGGTGTCGGCCGAGCGGATGAGCTGGGGCAGGAATATCTCGCCCTTCTCAAAGCGTTCGCCCACGATATCCAAAGATGGGATAAAATAGCCGGTTACGATCTCCATAGGGGGGAGTGTCTCCAGAAGTGACTTAACCGCTATGGCGGCTTCCTCCCGGCGACCCTGAAGGATGATATCCCGCAGACTTAAGCCGCCGCCCGCCTGAGGCGCCTGCGCCGGGGAAGAAGACTCGCCGCCGCGCTTTTGGGTAAAGCGGGCGGAGTCTTTATCCTCCCCAGAGAGAACGCGAAAGCTTTCGACTACCTCCATATATCTTTCGGAGAGTGGGTTGAGAATGGGCGCGTCCAGCCCCGCGCCCAAAGCCGCCGCAAGAAAGGTCGCGTTTATGATTTCCCGGGCGGGCAGGCCGAAGGATACGTTGCTCACGCCAAGAACCGTGTGAACGCCAAGCTCTTTTTTAACAAGCCGCAAAGCCTTGAGAGTTTCCATAACCTGATCCTGCTGGGCCGAGGCCGCGAGGGTCAGGCAGTCTATGAGCAGGTCGCCGGGGGCTATGCCGTAGAGACCGGCGGTTTCTACTATTCGCCTTGCTATGGCTAGCCGCCCCTCGGCGTCGGGGGGGATGCCGTTCTCGTCAAGGGTAAGTCCTACTACCACCGCGCCGTATTTTTGGGCAATGGGGAATATCTCAGCCATTACCGAGGCTTTTCCGTTTACCGAGTTTATAATGGGCCTTCCCGTGCAGGCTCTTACTCCCGCTTCTATCGCGGCGGGGTCGGCGCTGTCTATCTGCAAGGGTAGATTGACCACCCCGTGGAGACTTCTCGTCACCCTGGCCATGACGGCGGGCTCGTCAAGCTCTGGGAGGCCGACGTTAACGTCGAGGGCGTCGCAGCCCGCCTCGGCCTGATCTGTACCCTCGCCGAGGATATAGTCGAGGTCGCCGTTTTTTAGCGCTTCCCTGAGCTTTTTTTTGCCGGTGGGGTTTATTCGCTCGCCGATAACGGCTACGCCGTCGCCCAGGAAAACCGTACGTACCCCCGAGGATATAGCGCCCGCGTATTTTACCTGCCGATTAACGGGAGGGACGCCGCTAACGGCTTTTTTTACCTCCCGGATGAACTCCGGCGTTGTGCCGCAGCAGCCGCCAAGGATCCTTACGCCACGCCTTGCCATTTCAAAAGCGTGGGCGGCGTATTCCCCGGGGGTTATGTCGTAGACGGTTTCGCCGTCCCGGTAGCGGGGGAGGCCCGCGTTCGCTTGGACTATCACGGGAGGGACCGAGTGGGCGAGAAGCTTTTCCACCACGGGAAGAAGCTCCCCCGGCCCAAGGGAACAGTTAACGCCCAGGGCGTCCGCCCCCAGTCCCGAAAGGGTAACGGCAGCCGAGACGGGATCGCAGCCTACAAAGGTTCTGCCATCCTCCTGAAAGGTAAGGGTGCAGATAACCGGCAGCGAGGTGTTTTCCCTGGCGGCGAGAACCGCCGCCTTAGCCTCGTACAGATCTGAGAAGGTTTCGATTATAATGCAGTCGGCGCCGCTTTTTTCGCCGCAGATCATCTGGCGGGCGAATATACGGTAGGCCTCGTCAAAGGTCATGGAACCCATAGGCTCAAGCATCTGCCCGGTGGGGCCTATATCGAGGGCGACAAAGCGGGCGCCCGATTCTTTGGCGCAGCGGACTGAAAAGGCTACGGCCTCCTCTACCGGGATATCTCCCAGCTTGAGCTCGTTGGCCTGAAAGGTATTGGCGGTTATAACGTCGGCCCCCGCTTCTACATATGCGCGGTGGATATTAAGGAGGACGTCTTTGCGCTCCATCGCCCACACCTCGGGCGGCGCGCCTGCGGGAAGCCCCGCCTGTTGCAGCATGGTGCCCATGGCACCGTCAAAGATCAGGATATCATTTTTTACAAGCTCACGGATATTCATAGGCTCTCCTCAGCGTTATTATACTATTACAGTCGATTAACTTAAAAATCGACCAGATCAGTATTTCACGGCCTTCTGTAGGGGCAGCTGTATTGTTTGTCGCAGCCCTTGCAGGAATTGGCCGCGTCCGGCGGCTTATCTTTATTCAGGCCCGTTATAGCCGTGACCGATTTGCGCGGGGTCATGATAAATGAGGGGCTACAGGTTACGCCGATCCGCCTGCCTGTGTCGAGAATCTCCAAAATAAGAGGCTGCACCGAAAGGGGAAGGTCGCCGTAGCCGGGGCTGTACCGCCGGGAAAGGAAGAAGCCGCGGCTTTGCGCGTCATCGCGAAGCTCTGCTTCAAGCCGGTCGCAGGCCTCTTCTATAAATGCGCTCGCCGCCGCGTCGAGGAACAGGCCAAAAGAGGCGTCCCGCCTGAATTGCAGCGAAATTTCCCGGTCCAGCCCAAGTCCCAGGGTAACGGCCGAGAGTATGACCCTTTGGCAGCCGCAAAGCAGTCGCGAAACGTCCTTGCCCGGAAGAGTCAAAACCGTGCCGCCAACCCCAAGCCCCCCCGGAGCGTTATAAAGCTCAAACTCGCGCCAAACCCGGGCAGGCTTCGAGATTTTACCGCACTCCGAAATTGCCCGGACAAGGGCGTCTTCCTCCGCCGGGCCGAGCTCCTGGCCCCGGTAGCCCAGGTAGCGCAGGGTTTCATCCCTAAGGCTCATCGCAGCTTGCTCATGGCCGAGGCCGCGATATCGGGGTGGTTCATGGTGTAGATGTGAATCCCCTGCGCGCCGCCTGAGATAAGCGCCTCCATCTGGCGGGCCGCGTGCTCCACCCCGGCCTTTCTCAGGTCGTCGGGACTGTGCTCGTATTTGTGAAGGAGCCTTATAATGGCCGAGGGTAAAGACGCGCCGCACATAAAGATCATACGCTCTATCTGCCCTCTGCTGAGTATCGGCATTACGCCGGCCGAAACGGGCAAATGTATCCCGCCAGATCTCGCTCTCTCCATAAAACGGAAGAATACGCCGTTATCAAAAAACAGCTGAGTTATAAGAAAGGACGCCCCGGCCTCCTGCTTTTCTTTCAGGTGAATAAGATCCTCCTCACGGCTCTCGCACTCGATATGCCCCTCTGGGTAGCAGGCGGCGCCCACGCAAAAATCCCCGAGACCCATAAGATCAGAGATAAGGCGTGAGGCAAATCGGTAGTGCCTTTCTCCGGTAATTTCCCGCCCTCCAGGCAGATCGCCACGCAGCGCCAATATATTGTAAACACCCTCCTCGCGCAGAGCGCCTGCCGCCGATTTTACCGTTTCGGGGTCTGAGGCGATGCAGGTGAGATGGGCGAGCGGCTCTATATCGTGCTCCTTCCTGATAGCGGAGGCGATTGCGCGGGTAAGCCTTTCAGCCCCGCCCGTGCCGCCGGCGCCGCAGGTAACGCTCATAAAGTCGGGGGAAAGAGGCGCCAGCTCGCGAAGAGCGCCCAGCACCGCGTCGAAGCCGTCAGCCTTTTTAGGGGGGAAAACCTCGAAGGATATAACGGGACTTTTGATCTTGTAAAGCTCATCTATCCGCATAAAAACTCGCTTTCTACGCTCTTTTGCGCGCCGGGGTTAAGTTATTCTTAAGGCCGGTAGAACGGCTATTCCCGCCGTCAAGCCTCCCCGCCCGCGATCAGGCCCAGGTAATCTTCCATACGGTCTATATCCCGGAAAATACGGGAGTCCTTTGCCGGGAGGAGCAGGCAGTCCTCGGGGTGAGCTTTTCGCACCGCTCTCCCCCCGGCGTCGCCCAAAAGCGCCAGGAGCTCGTCTCGAAAGCGAGCCGGAAATATAACAGGGTTGCTGGGCTTGCCCTCAACGGAGGGGCAGACGATTTTACCCGCGTTTTCCCTGGAGTTTAGCAAAAGCCACCGCAGCGTGTCTCTGTTAAGCAAAGGCTGGTCGGCCCCCAAAAACAGATAGCGCGAACCGCCCGCCGCTTTTGTGCCGAGGCTTACGCTTTCGCCCTGCCCATTTTCCGGATGGGGATTTATTATCGGAATGATCCCTGCCTGCAGCTCCGCTTTTTTAAGGCGCTCATCAGTGGTTACGACTATCTTCTCGTAAAACGGCATGGAATCCAAAAGCTCCAGCGCAAGCATGAATAGCGTTTTCCCCCGAAAGGGGAGCAGGAGCTTGTCCGCGCCCCCTTCCATCCGGCGAGACCGCCCCGCCGCGAGAAGTATGGCGCTTACCTCAGAGCGAATCCACCGGTTCATAACCGGCTCCCTCCCTTGCGCTAAAGCTACGCTCATACTATAACACATCACGGTATGTTTTATCAAAGCTTAAGAGTCCGCATACCGCATATTTTTAAAAAAAAGAGTAAAATTTGCGAATAATAATTATACGTGATATTTTGACTTTGTGTGTAAAATGTTGTATTATGAACTGGTATGTTGCCGTTATCCCTTATCAGGCCGACCGGCTTGGTATTGGCGCGCCTAACCCGCGAGCGATTCTAGCAATTTAAAAAGGAGTGTATGCAATGTCTTATAAGAGCGACATCGAAATTGCGCAGGAGACCACGATCGCGCCTGTTATGGAGATAGCCGCCAGGGCGGAGATACCCGAGGAGTATATCGAGCAGTACGGCAGATACAAGGCAAAGGTCGATTACAATTACCTCAACGAGCTCAGGGACAGGCCCGACGGCAAGCTCATCCTGGTAACCGCCATAACCCCCACCCCCGCCGGCGAAGGCAAAACCACAACCACTGTGGGCCTTGCCGACGGGCTGCGCAAAATCGGAAAAAAATCGGTTGTCGCGCTGCGTGAGCCCAGTCTTGGCCCCGTGTTCGGGGTAAAGGGCGGAGCGGCGGGCGGCGGATACGCCCAGGTAGTCCCCATGGAGGACATCAACCTGCATTTTACCGGGGACTTTCACGCCATCGGCGCGGCCAACAACCTGCTGGCCGCAATGCTTGACAACCACATATTCCAGGGTAACACTCTTAACATAGATCCTCGCAGGATCACTTGGCGGCGTGCGGTGGATATGAACGACCGCCAGCTCCGCAATATAACGGGGGGACTGGGCGGAAGAACCAACGGATTCCCCAGGGAGGACGGCTTCGACATAACCGTGGCTTCTGAGATTATGGCGGTTCTTTGCCTCTCCAGAGACATCCCCGACCTTAAGGATCGGCTTGCCAGGATCATAGTTGGCTACACCCGCGACGAAAAACCTATAACGGCCGGAATGCTCAAGGCTGAAGGCGCAATGGCCGCCCTTTTGCGGGACGCTCTCAAGCCCAATCTGGTTCAGACGCTCGAGGGAACCCCGGCCTTTATTCACGGCGGCCCCTTCGCGAACATCGCCCACGGCTGCAACTCAATAATGGCCACCAGAATGGCCCTCAAGCTGGGCGATTACGCCGTGACCGAGGCAGGCTTCGGCGGCGATCTCGGCGCGGAAAAGTTCCTGGACATAAAGTGCCGAATGGCCAACCTCTCACCCGACGCCATCGTCGTGGTAGCGACGGTGCGCGCACTTAAGCATCACGGAGGGGTCGCAAAAGCAGACCTTAACAGCGAGAATCTTGCCGCGCTGGAAAAAGGCCTGCCCAATCTTTTGCAGCACGTTGAGAATATGACAAAGCAGTTCGGCCTGCCCTGCGTAGTTGCCGTCAACGCTTTTCCCACGGACACTGCCGCCGAGCTAAAAATGGTGGAGGATAAGTGCCGTGAGCTGGGTGTAAATGTGGCCCTTTCCGAAGTATGGGCAAAGGGCGGCGAAGGGGGCAGGGCCCTTGCCGAGGAGGTTGTCCGCCTCTGCGGGCAAAAGAGCTCCCTCAACTATACATACGGTCTCGAGGAATCCATCGAGGAGAAGCTAAACGGCATTGTTACCAAAATATACCGGGGCGACGGCGTTGAGCTTACCCCAGCCGCAAAAAAGCAGGCGGGCCAGCTCGAGGCCCTGGGCTTTGGCAATTTGCCCATCTGCATGGCTAAAACCCAGTACAGCTTCTCTGACGACGCGGCTCTTCTGGGCGCGCCCCGCGGCTTTAGGGTAACGGTACGCAATCTCAAGGTGAGCGCGGGCGCGGGCTTTATAGTAGCGCTGACCGGCGAGATAATGACCATGCCGGGGCTACCCAAGGTTCCCAGCGCCGAGCGGATCGATCTTGACGTATCCGGAAAAATCAGCGGGCTGTTTTAAGGAGGCCGGAACTATGGCGAAATTACTGGAGGGTAGGCTTGTCGTGGCCGCCCTTAAGGAAAAGCAGCAGGCCGCGGTCGCGCGGCTTAAGGAAAAAGGCGTATCACCCACCTTGGGCATTATCAGGGTGGGGGAGCGGGGCGACGATATAGCCTACGAAAAGGGCGCTATAAAGCGCTGCGAGAGCGTGGGCGTGAGCGTAAGGGTAATGGCTCTCCCGCAGGGGGCGACTCAGGCGGAGCTTATTGAATTGATAGAGAGTGTCAACAAAGACGTTTCCATCCACGGGGTTCTTCTCTTCAGGCCGTTGCCTAAGCATATGGACGACGAGACCGTAAGAGGGGCGCTCAGTCCCCAGAAGGATGTCGACGGCATAGGCGACGGCTCCCTGGCCGGCGTCTTTACGGGGGCGGACAAGGGCTTCGCCCCATGCACCGCTCAGGCCTGCATGGAGATTCTGGACCACTTCGGCTACGACCCCAGAGGCAAGCGGGTGACGGTAATAGGCCGCAGCCTTGTGGTGGGCAAGCCGGTCGCCATGATGCTGCTCGCGAAGCACGCGACCGTTACCATATGCCATACAAGAACCGCCGACATGCCAAAGGCCTGCCGTGACGCCGAAATACTGATCGTGGCGGCGGGCAGGGCAGGGGTTGTGGGCAAGGAATTCTTCTCCCCCGGCCAGGTGGTAATAGACGTGGGGATAAACTTTACAGAAGACGGCAAGATGTGCGGAGACGCCGACTTTGAGGCCGCCGAGCCTGTAGTCGGAGCCATCACCCCTGTTCCCGGCGGGGTGGGAACGGTAACAACTTCGGTTCTGGTCGGTAACGTTATTACCGCCGCCGAACGGATGGCGGGGTGCGGCCAATGAACCAGACGGGTATTTTTTCGGGCGCAGAGGTAATGGCGCAGTACGCGTCGGCCCTCGGGGCCAAAAAGGCGTCGGGCTCGGTCCTCAACCTGTTTCTGATGGGGATAGTGGGCGGCGTGATGATCGGGTTTGGGGCGGTGGCGGCGGGCACGGCCAGCTACGCCGTAACGAATCCCGGGCTTGCCAGGCTTATAGCGGGGCTTATCTTCCCCTTCGGGCTGGGGATGGTAATGCTGATGGGGAGCGAGCTCTTTACCGGCAATACCATGATTTTTATCTCGGTTCTCAACAAAAGCGCGTCACTTGCGGGAATGCTCAAAAACTGGGCCTGCGTCTATTTCGGCAATATGGCGGGCAACGTTCTTCTCGCGGCGGCGATAGTTTATTCCGGCCAGCTTAACCTTGGCGGCGGGGAGCTTGCGGTTTATGTCATTAAAACCGGAGCCGCTAAATGCGCCGTAGAATTTTTCCCCGCGGTGGTTTTGGGGATACTCTGCAATGTGATGGTCTGTCTCGGCGTTCTCTGCGCCCTTACCGCCAAAGATACCGCCGGTAAGATTCTTGGCGCGTATATACCGGTGGCCTTTTTTGTAATGGGCGGCTTTGAGCACTGCGTGGCAAACATGTACTATATCCCGGCGGCTATTTTTGCCCTTGGCAACCCCGGGTACGCGGCGCTGGCGGCGAACGCCGGAATCGCCACAGAGTCTCTCACCGCGGCCAACATGTTTATCACAAACCTGCTGCCCGTAACCATAGGCAATATTATAGGCGGCGCGGGAATAGCCGTTGTTTTATGGTTCTGCCACCGCGCCGCGGCCAAAAAGCATATCCCCGTAGCTAACGGCTAAAAACTATCGGTCAGGAGTGCAGCCATGTACAGAATTGTTAAAAAGCGCAGGCTCAACGATTCGGTCACAGAGCTTACGGTCGATGCGCCGCTCATCGCCGCAAAGGCTATGCCGGGTCAGTTCATCATCTTTCGGCTCGACGAAAAAGGCGAGCGTATCCCTTTGACCATAGCGGGCTATGACCGGGAAAAAGGAACTGTAACGATTATCTTCCAGCAGGTGGGCCGCTCTACAATTATGCTGGCCGGCCTTGAGGAAGGGGATGACATCTTCGATTTTGTAGGCCCTCTCGGAACGGCGAGCCATCTCGGGGGGCTAAAAAGAGTGTGCGTCGTCGGCGGCGGGGTGGGCTGCGCAATAGCGTGGCCTCAGGCAAAGGCCCTTCACGAGATGGGGGCCGAGGTCGATATCATAGCGGGCTTTCGCTCAGAGGACATCGTTATTCTGGAGGATGAGATGAGGGCGTCCTGCAAAAACCTCTACCTCACCACCGACGACGGCAGCTATGGTGAAAAGGGATTTGTAACCGACAAGCTTAAAAGCCTTATCAGAGCCGGTAACAAATACGACATGGTCATAGCCATAGGCCCCGTAATTATGATGAAGTTTGTCTGCAAGGTGACGGAGGAAGAAAAAATCCCCACCGTTGTAAGCTTAAACCCCATCATGATAGACGGCACGGGAATGTGCGGCGGTTGCCGGGTACCGGTGGGCGGAACGGTTTATTTCGCCTGTGTCGACGGTCCCGATTTCGACGGCCATAAGGTCGATTTTGACGAGCTTATGATTCGCAATTCTCTCTATAAGGAGCAGGAAGCCGACCACCGGTGCAGACTGCTGAAGGGCGGTGAGCTCCATGGCTAACATGAGCCTTGAAAAAGTAAAAATTCCGGAGCAGGATCCAAAAATCCGGGCAAGAAACTTCGAGGAGGTTTCCCTCGGGTACACCGGAGAAATGGCTGTGGAGGAGGCGGCTCGCTGCCTTAACTGCAAGCAGCGCTTCTGTGTGGAGGGCTGCCCGGTCGGGGTACAGATTCCCGAATTCATAGCGAAAATTGCCGGGGGCGATTTTGAGGGCGGATACAGCGTAATCAAGGAGACAAACGCCCTGCCCGCCGTCTGCGGCCGTGTCTGCCCTCAGGAAAGCCAGTGCGAGCAGCTTTGCGTCCGCGGCAAAAAGGGCGAGCCGGTGGGAATAGGACGCCTTGAGCGCTTCGCCGCCGACTGGCACATGAAAAACATAAATGAAAAAGCAAAGCGGCCAAAGCCCAACGGCCACAGTGTAGCCGTGGTGGGCGCGGGGCCGGCGGGGCTTTCCTGCGCGGGCTCTCTCGCGCGGAAGGGCTACGCCGTAACCATCTTTGAGGCGTTTCACCTGGCGGGCGGGGTTCTGGTTTACGGTATCCCCGAGTTCCGTCTCCCCAAGGCCATAGTCCGCAGGGAGATCGAAGCCTTAAAGGAAATAGGCGTCAGTGTCGAGACTAATATGGTCATCGGCAAGGTGCTCACCATCGACGAGTTGTTTGAAGACGGCTTTGAGGCGGTATTTGTGGGAAGCGGCGCGGGCCTACCCAAGTTTATGGGCATTCCCGGCGAAAGCCTGAACGCGGTGCTGAGCGCCAACGAGTTTCTGACGCG
>JAITVF010000115.1 GCA_031285945.1 Oscillospiraceae bacterium | reverse complement strand
GGCCGCGATTAGCGGGCAGGGCTTTTCAACGCGGTCGCATTCGTCGTGACAGGGCTTCGCGGTTTGACGCAGCGAGAGCAGCGCCCCGCCAACGCGCAGCAAGTCGCCCGCCCGCAGCGATTTGTACTCTAGGCCGCGCGTCTCAACATTGGCGTAGAAGCGGTCAACGCACAGCCCGCCCGAACCGCGCACAGCCGCCAGGGTTTGCCCGTCGCAAAGGCTGATTGCCCTCGCGTCCGCATCCTTGCGGGCGGTAAGGCAATCGGCCGGCACGCCCCTCGCGCTAAGCAGCGCAGTCACTGTCCCATTTAGCGTTAGCGCCTCCGGCATTAAAATTCCCCCTTCTATGCTTCACGTCGGAACCGCAATGATTGTACGGGTTCATTTTACTGGGTTTGCATAATTTTGTCAATATGACTCCAGTGCAACTTAAAATTGCCTTAGAGCCTTGCCGCAAGCCATCTAATACTACTCAGCGATTAAAATGCTTTTATAATATTACTCTATTGCTTCCCCCGCCAGAGGCGGGGGAAGCAATAGAAAGAAGTATTTTAAATGCGCAATAGTATAAGGGGAAATTTATTGCCTTGGTTGGGGTGAGCGATACGGGCCAAAAATCCCGCGCAAATTCACCGTATCTTCACACAATCGCGGGCATATGATGGTAGAATAAGGGTGGCTTTTTAGGCCCGTTACAGCTCCTGGAGGGACTTGCTTATGATAGAGGTACGAAACGTTACAAAGCGCTATGGCGAAAGGTTTGCCCTCAGGGATATAAGCTTTTCGGCGGCGGGTGGGGAAATTCTGGGGGTTTTAGGCCCCAACGGCGCCGGCAAGACCACTGCCATGAATATTATAACCGGTTATCTTTCCTCGGGCGAGGGGGAGGTTACGGTGGGCGGCTTCGAGATATTTAAAGAACCCATGAAGGCCAAGAGGCAGATGGGCTATCTGCCAGAGCAGCCCCCCCTCTACCAGGATATGACGGTTAGCGAATACTTAAGCTTCGCGTGGGATTTAAAAGGCCTCGGCCGCAAGAATAAAAAGGACTCGATCGCCGAGGTTATGCGCCGCGTTAAGATCGACGATGTTGAAAAAAGGCGTATCCGCAACCTCTCAAAGGGGTATCGCCAGCGGGTGGGGCTGGGGCAAGCTCTGCTGGGAGCCCCCGGCGCCATAATCCTGGACGAGCCGACCGTGGGGCTCGACCCCAGGCAGATAATCGAAATGCGCGAGCTTATAAGAAGCCTCGGGAAAAAGCATACCGTCCTTCTTTCCTCCCACATACTGTCGGAGGTTCAGGCGGTCTGCGACCGGATAGTAGTAATAAACAAGGGCAGGCTGGTGGCCGACGGCACGCCTAAGAGCCTTTCGGACAGCCTTGAAAAGACAGGCAGGCTCCATCTGCGAATAGCGGGAGCGGCTAAAAAGATCAGGTCGGCCCTTGAGGGCGCGGCGGGGGTCGCCGCCCTTAGGGAGGAGCCGGCCTTTGAGGAAAAAGCTACCGACTGGCTCGTTATCCCCAAAGAAGGGGTCAGGGATATTCGCAAAAACATATTTTACGCCCTCGCCGAGGCAAGGCTCCCCATACTTCATATGCGGGGAGAGGAGCTAACCCTTGAGGAAATCTTCCTGCGGCTTACACAGGAGCCCGACAGTCCGGAGGAGGACGCGGCGGCGCGAACGCCCGCTCGGGAAGAAGCCGCAGAGGGGGGCAGGCAATGAGGGCAATTTTTCGCCGGGAGATGTCGGCCTATTTTAATTCCCCCATAGGGTATATATTTTTGGCCGTATTTTATTTTTTTGCGGGGATATTCTTTTTCGCGGGGCCTCTGCTTGGCCGGTACTCCGACCTGGGCAGCGTATTCGGGCAGCTTTATACCGTGCTGCTGTTCCTTGTGCCGGTATTGACCATGCGCCTTATGAGCGAGGACCGCAGGCAGCGCACCGATCAGCTTCTGCTGACCTGCCCGCTCTCCCTTTCGCGTATGGTGCTGGGCAAGTATCTGGCGGCGGTGCTTGTTTACTTTATGGCCCTTATGATAACCTTTGTTTACGCCTGCGTTATAGCCATATTCGCCCCCCCCGGCTGGCCCGCCTTTTTCGGGAATTTTTTTGCCACCCTCCTTTTGGGTATGGCTATGATCGGCATCGGAATGTTTATATCCTCCCTGACCGAAAACCAGGTCGTCGCGGCGGTGGGGGGGTTTGCCGCCGCTCTCTTCCTTCTTATGATCGACGCTCTGGCCGGGGTTTTTACCGGCGAGATAATCTCGGCGGTTATACTCGCGGTTTCATTTTACGACAGATATTACAGCTTTTCTATGGGCATCTTCGATATTTCGGCCGTTTTGTTTTTCCTCAGCGTATCGGCAATTTTTCTATTTTTAACCGTGCGGGTCTGCGATAAAAGGCGGTGGGGCCGGTGAGGGCGCTAAAGAGCTTTTTGGGGGGGCGGGCCTTTCGTCAGGGAAGCCTCTCAGCCCTGCTTTCAATTCTTTTTATAGCTGTGGTTGTGGCCTTAAACGTGGCGGTTTCAGCCCTTTCTGAGCGATACAACCTCCGGCTCGATCTTTCCTTGGGGCAGGCCTTTGTCCTCTCGGACCAATCGGAGGAGTTTCTAAAGGGGCTCACCGAGGAGGTTTCGATCCATGTCCTGGTTCCCGAGCAGAATCTCGCCGCCTCGGGGGATTACTTCCTCCAGGCAAACGAGGTTATAAAGCAGTACGAAAGGCTTTCGGAATACGTTACCGTTTCGTATGTCGACCTCACCCGCGACCTTGGCTTTGCGAGAAATTACCCCGAGTATCAGCTGGATTCCTCAACCGTTCTCCTCGAATCCGGGGGGCGGACGGCTACCCTTAGCGTTTACGATCTTTTTAACATAGAGAGCGACTCTTCCTCGGGCGGGTACTATGTCGCCTCCTCCCAGGCCGAGCAGGCCATGACCGGCGCCATGATGAGCCTTACCATGCCCCACCCCCCAACCATAAGCTTTCTGTCCGGCTTTGGCGAGGGGGGCGCTGGGGAGCTTTCGGCCCTGCTCAGCCAAAACCGCTACACAATCGCAGAGGATAACCTTTTGACCGGTGATATAAACCCGGACGCTACCCTTGTGGTGATAAGCGAGCCGGTCAGGGACTATTCCCCCGAGGCCCTCGAAAAGCTTGACGCTTACCTTTATAACGGGGGCGCTTACGGGCGGCATCTTCTTTATTTCGCGGGGCTAAGCCAGCCGGCAACGCCTAATCTTAACGACTTTCTGGCCGACTGGGGAATTTTGGTGGAGGAGGGCGGCGTTTATCAGACCGACCCGAGCTACCTTGTGGTAGACAGCGCCTACTGGTCGGTGGCCGAATACGCCGACGAAGTCTTTTCAGAGCATGTTGCCGCCTCGCAGCTTTACACAGTCGTTCCCGAGGCAAGGCCGCTGACCCTTCTCGATTCGGGCGGCGAAAAAAGCGTTCTGCTAGAGTTCGGCGAGGGGGCCTGCGTGGACGACCTGAGCGAAGGCTTTACCCCCGAGGCTTCAACAAGATGGGGCCCCATCCCCGCAATGATATTATCGAAGAAAACCGGCTACGCCGAGGATGAATTCTCCTGCGTGGCGGTCTGCGGCTCGGCCCGTATGATGGACGCCTACCTGATGCAGAGCCCCTATGTGGGCAACGCGGAGTATCTTCTCAACCTGGCCGGGGAGCTTTTGGCGCGCGAGGAGATAACCATAGCCCCCAAAACCATAGGCGGGTCATACCTTATGCTGTCGGAGCTTCAAACGGCGCTTATAGGGGCTATTTTCGCCGTTATGCTCCCAATCGCCGTGCTGGTTGCGGGGGGAGTCGTTTTTATCCGCAGAAGGCATCTTTAAAGCGGGATAATGTTGTGGTATACTTGCCATAAGGCCACGCCGGCCAAAGCATAGCGCAACAGGGTCAAAACACCCGGCCCTGCGGAGCCACCCTCTTTTCTAAAGGGGTGGGGCCAGAATTTGCACAGGCGTATAAAACGGGGGTTTTGACCCGGGGCCAGAATCGACACAGGCATATAAAACAGAAAAATAATTTACCGGCGATACCCCACCCTCTTTAGTAAAGAGGGTGCCGGCCGCAGCCGGCGGGTGTTTTGACCCGGGGCGATGCATTTATAGCCTCGCAATGCCCTTAGTTCTTCTTATGCTATTGCGCATTTAAAATAATTATTTCTATTGTTTCCCCCGCCAGAGGCGGGGGAAACAATAGAGTAATATTACAGAGGCATTTTATTCGCGGATTAGTATAACGGCTAAATACTATGCGCTAACAACTATATTGGGGGTAATGACAAACATGGCGGTGTTTTGCCTGTATGTGGAAAAAAAGAAGGACTTCGCGGTAGAGGCTCTGGGAATTCTTAACGATCTGCGCGATACTCTGGGGGCGGAGGGCATTGACCGAGTCCGGGTAATCAACCGGTATTTACTTGAGGGGATAAGCGCCGAGGTCTTTTTAAAGAGCCGCAACACTATCCTGGGCGAGCCCAGGGTTGATAATATTTTTGACTCGCTGCCCAGCTTCGGCGAGTCCAGGGTATTTGCGGTTGAGCTTTTGCCCGGCCAGTTCGACCAGCGGGCCGACAGCTGCGCCCAGTGCGTCTCCCTTATTTCGGGCGGGGAGCGCCCTATGGTCCGCTGTGCCAGGATTATTGTGCTGGAGGGGGATTTTTCCCTCGTTGATTACCTGCGTATAAAGCGCCATCTTATAAACCCTGTTGAGAGCAGAGAGGCCTCTCTCATTTTGCCCGAGACGCTTGAGGCCTCCTACCCAGCCGCCGATGACGTAGCGGTGCTCGGCGGGTTTAAAGAGCTTGACGGCCAGGGTCTCGCCGACCTGCACAAAGAGCTGGGTATGGCCATGGATGCAGCCGACCTGAGCTTTTGCAGGGATTACTTTAAGCAAGAGGACCGCGACCCCACCATAACGGAGCTTAGGGTAATAGATACATACTGGTCCGACCACTGCCGCCACACCACCTTTTTGACCAGGCTTGAGGATATAGCGATCGAGGACCCCGAGATTTCAGCCGCCCATGAGCGGTATCTTAATTTGCGCGAGGAGCTGGGAATCAGCAAGCCGGTAACCCTGATGGATATGGCCACCATCGGCGCCAAGGCCATGAAGGCAAGGGGCTGCCTCGAGCGGCTTGACCAGTCGGAGGAGATAAACGCCTGCTCGGTAAACCTTTCCATCGACGTGGACGGCAAGCCGGAGGACTGGCTGTTGATGTTCAAGAACGAAACCCACAACCACCCCACCGAGATAGAGCCCTTTGGCGGGGCGGCAACCTGCCTTGGCGGCGCCATCCGCGACCCCCTTTCGGGGCGGAGCTACGTCCACCAGGCTATGAGGATCACAGGGGCCGCCAGTCCCCTTAAGCCTTCTGAGGAAACGCGTAAGGGAAAGCTTTCCCAGCGCAAAATCTGCCGGACCGCGGCGGCCGGATATTCCTCCTACGGCAACCAGATCGGCCTTGCGACCGGGCTTGTCCACGAGATATATCACCCCGGCTACGAGGCAAAGCGCATGGAGCTGGGCGCGGTGGTGGGCGCGGCCCCGGCGAGGGACGTGCTCCGCGAAAAGCCCCGGCCAAGCGATAAGATAATACTGCTTGGCGGGCGCACGGGGAGGGACGGCTGCGGCGGGGCGACGGGCTCCTCGAGGGCCCACACCGAGGCCTCGCTCGAGAGCTGCGGCTCAGAGGTGCAAAAGGGTAACCCCCCCGAGGAGCGTAAGCTCCAGCGCCTTTTCAGAAACCCCGAGGCTGTAAGGCTTATAAGGCGCTGCAACGACTTTGGCGCGGGCGGGGTTAGCGTAGCCATAGGGGAGCTCGCCGACGGGGTGCGGGTAAATCTCGATAAAATCCCCCTTAAATACGAGGGGCTAAGCGGAACCGAGCTGGCCATAAGCGAAAGCCAGGAGCGGATGGCAGCGGTTGTTTCAGCAGAGGACGCGCAGACCCTTCGCCGCCTTGCCGACCAGGAAAACCTGGAGGCTATGGTGGTGGCCGAGGTGACCGCCGAGCCAGAGCTTGTAATGCTCTGGCGGGGTAAAGAAATCGTGCGGCTGCGGCGCGAGTTTTTATCCTCCAACGGCGCGCCCAAGTTTGCGGGGGCCAGAGTCCCCGCCCCCTGCGCCGCCGAGAAACGCTTTTTGCCGGCTACCGGGCCTATGATCATGGATGAGATGGCAAGCCTTCGCTTTTGCTCCCGCAGGGGCCTCGCCGAGCGGTTCGACTCTACCATAGGGGCGGGCAGCGTGCTTTTGCCCTACGGCGGCAAATATCAGCGGACGCCATCGCAGGTAATGGCCGCCAAATTCCCCGTTTTAAAGGGCGAAACCGAGGCCTGCTCCATAATGAGCTTCGCCTTTGACCCAGACGCCGCCACAATAAGCCCCTACCACGCCGCCATGGACTCGGTGGTGGAATCGGTCGCCAAGGTAATAGCCGCGGGGGGAAAACGAAGCAGGAGCTGGCTTACCTTTCAGGAATATTATGAAAAGCCCGAGTGCGACCCCCTGCGCTGGGGCCGGCCCGCCGCCGCCCTCCTGGGCGCGCTGACCGCTCAGCTTGAGCTCCAGATAGCGGCCATAGGCGGCAAGGATTCGATGTCGGGCAGCTTTGAGGAGCTGAGCGTACCCCCAACCCTGGTCAGCGTGGCCGTTTCGGCATCCCGGGCCGATAAGATAGTCTCGGACGAGTTTAAGGCGCCGGGCAGCCCGGTCTACCTTCTTTCCCCCTCCAGGGCGGGGATGACGGTTAACTTTGACGACGTCAGGTTCATTCTCGATACCGCCGAGGAGCTTCTCGCCAGCGGGCGGGTGCGGGCCGCCAGGGCGGTCGGGACAGGGGGCTCCGCCGAGGCCGTATGCAGCATGTGCTTTGGCAACATGCTCGGCTTCAGGGCCGATAAGCCCCTGAGCTTTTCCCCTGTGCCAGGCGCGATTTTGATAGAAGCCAAAGAGCATATCTTTGAGCTGGATAACTTCCTCTTGGGCGAGACCGTTGCGGATTACCGCCTTATTCTTGACACGGGGGAGGAGGTATCGCTAAAGGACGTTCAGCATGGCTGGGAGAATACCCTGCGCCCCGTCTACCCCGACCTTGCCGAGCAGCCCGGCAAGGCTGAGCCCTTTACCTTTGAAGGGAAGGCCCCCGCCCGCGCCCCAGGCGTAAAAACCGCCCAGGGGGCGCCGGTCGCGGCAATCCCCGTCTTCCCCGGCACCAACTGCGAGTACGACACCGCCCGCGCCTTCGAAAACGCCGGAATTAAGGCCGAGATCTTCGTGCTTCGCAACCTGACCCCGCGAGCTATCTCCGAATCGGTTGAGGGCTTTGCGGCCCTTGTGGCAAGGAGCAATATCGTAGCCCTTCCCGGCGGATTCTCGGCGGGCGACGAGCCTGAGGGCAGCGCTAAATTTATAGCCGCCTTTATGCGCAACCCCGTTATAAAAGACAAGGTAGAGGAGCTTTTATACCGGCGCGACGGGCTCATGCTGGGAATCTGCAACGGCTTTCAGGCCCTTGTAAGGCTGGGGCTCGTTCCCTTTGGCGAGTACAGGGAGCCGGGGGAGGATATGCCCACACTTACCCACAACGTGATCGGCCGCCACCAGAGCCGAATGGTAAGAACCCGTATAGCCTCGGCCATGTCTCCCTGGCTGTGCGGCATGGAGCCGGGTGAGGTCTACACCGTTCCCGTTTCCCACGGGGAGGGAAGGTTTATCGCCGACGATGGCCTCATCAGGCAAATGGCCGCGGGCGGGCAGGTAGCCACCCAGTATGTCGGCCGGGACAACATGCCCTCCATGGATATAGAGCACAACCCCAACGGCTCCGCCTTCGCTATAGAGGGGATAACCTCCCCCGACGGCAGGGTGCTCGGTAAGATGGGCCACAACGAGCGCTGGGGGCCGCATCTTTACAAAAATATGCCTTTTTGCCCCATGCTGGATATTTTTCGTTGCGCCGCCAGATATTATAGGTGAGACGGCCATCCGGCGCGTTGCCCTATAGCCGTTTAGTATAACGCCGCCACGCCGTTTTAACTCGCATTCGCGCGGCGAAGCGCCATGTTTCGACATTGTTGTGAAATAATTAACCGGTTGTGTATAATTTTTTGGCACAGGTCACTGTAGTATCGCGCAGGCGCTTTTGCTATAATTGTTTGGATAGCGCGGCATATTTACTTTTAGCCAGCAAACCATGTGGAGGGAAAAGGCTATATGGCCAATACCAGGAGCAGGGCTGTTTTCAGGGGAACTCCGGAGCAAAAGGCAAGGCTTATGGAAGTAATCTCGGAGGTTAAAGAGCGCAAGGGCGCGCTTATGGTCGCGCTGCAAAGAGCCCAGAGCATTTACGGCTACCTGCCCATAGAGGTGCAAAAGATGATCGCCGAAGGCCTTGATATACGGCTGGAGGAGGTTTACGGGGTGGTGACCTTTTACTCGCAGTTTACCGTAAACCCCAAGGGCCGCTTTAAGGTGAGCTGCTGCCTCGGCACCGCCTGCTATGTCAAGGGCGCGGGGGACATTCTTAACAGAATTACCGAGGAGCTGGGCGTTTCGAGCGGTGAATGCACCGAAGACGGCCTCTTTTCCCTGGACGCCTGCCGGTGCATAGGCGCCTGCGGGCTCGCCCCCGTTATGACGGTAAACGACGACGTTTACGGAAGGCTTACCGCCGCCGACGTGCCGGGAATACTGCAAAAATACAAAGATCAGAATTAGGGCTTGTTCGGTAAATGCCGCTGTGGCAATAAAGCGCCTTGCCCCCGTGGGTTAAGGCGCTTTTTATAGGGAAGTAGTATAAACCGGCGAACGGGCGGGGAGTGTTTTTACCTTGACGGGTACACTGGTAAATTGCGCGGGCATTGTTGCGGGCTCCATAATCGGCGTAGCCCTTAAAAAGGGTATCCCCCAAAGGATAAGCGAGGCGGCGCTTAAGACCGAGGGGCTGGGGGTATTCCTGATAGGGCTTTCGGGGGTGCTTACGGCCATGATTAAGGCCGAGCCCCAAACCGGAAGGCTTATGGCAAACGGCAGCCTTTTGCTTCTTATAAGCCTTGTATTGGGCTGTATTTGCGGGGAAGCCCTTAAAATAGACGACAGGCTTAACGCCTTTGGCCGGTCGCTCGAAGCAAGGTTTGGCGCCGAGGGCTTTGCAAGGGGCTTTGTGAGCGCGTCCATCATCTTCGGCGTAGGGGCCATGGCCGTTATAGGCGCGTTGGAGGAGGGGCTTTCGGGCAACGCCAACACTTTATACACAAAGAGCATGCTGGACTTTACGACCGCGCTGATTTTAGCCTCGGCGCTGGGGATAGGGGTTTTGTTCTCTTTTGTGCCGATTTTGCTGCTACAGGGCTCGGTCACCGTTCTAGCCAGGTTTATAGCGCCCTATATAACCGACCCGCTGCTCGACTCTTTTTGCATGGTGGGATACGCCCTTGTGATGGTAACGGGAATCAACTTTATTGCCGATACCAGGCTAAAGCCCGCCAACCTGATGCCCGCCATGATAATTCCAGTCCTATGGCAGGCGTTTTGTGGCGCTTAGCTTTTGGCCGACGCCGTATCACCCCGCAAGGCCGTGATTTTGTCCATAACCGTGAAATACTTTATAGTTAAATTCTACAATAGTCGCAGTCTAAGATGGCGCAGTTTTGGAGTACCAGCAAAAATATTCGGCATAATAGCCCCAAAACGCCAATCTTCGTTGACGGGGCACCTCACTGTGGTATAATATGATATAAGGCGCACGTTTCGGATTTGCGCGTATAAGCGAACGATAATCCTTTACATAGAGAATTAGAGGTGTATATCCATGTTTGTAAAAGACGTTTCGGTTCAAAATCAGGTAGGCCTTCACGCCCGCCCGGCCACGTTTTTTATCCAGAAGGCCAACGAGTACAAATCCTCCGTCTGGGTTGAGAAGGAAGAGCGCCGCGTTAACGCCAAAAGTCTGCTCGGCGTGCTTTCGCTGGGCATTGTCGGCGGAACGGCCATAAAGGTTATAGCCGACGGGCCCGATGAGCAGCAGGCCGTAGAGGGTCTGGTCAAGCTGGTTGAATCCGGCTTTGCCGACTGAGCTTAAATTTGTAGTTATAACGCAATGGCGTCGCCGCCTGAGTGGCGGCGCTTTGTCTTTTTTGGGAGGCGTGGCGGTATGAGCATGGAGCATGTTCCTGTGCTGCGGGAAAAAGCGAGAAAGCTGCCCCTCGAGCCGGGGGTTTACATCATGCGGGACTCTTCGGGCGAGATAATATACATCGGCAAGGCCAAGGCCCTTAAAAACAGAGTGAGCGGTTACTTTCGCAGCCTCGAGAAGCACGCGCCCAAGGTTTACAAAATGGTGTATTACGCAAGAGACTTCGACACCATCGTTACCTCCAGCGAGTTCGAGGCCCTGGTTCTTGAGTGCAGCATGATAAAGCAGCACCGCCCCAAATACAACATACTGCTAAAGGACGACAAGGGCTACCATTATATAAAAATCGGCCCGGGGGAATACCCCAGGATTACCGCCGAAAAGCAGCTCGATTCCGCCGGCGGCGGCAAGTGGCTGGGGCCCTACACTTCCTCATTTGTGGTTAATCAAACAGTGGACGCCGTAAACAAGGCGTTTATGCTGCCCGATTGCAACCGCCGCTTCCCCGCCGATTTCGGCAAGGGGCGGCCCTGTCTCAACTTCCACATAAAGCAGTGCATGGGCCTTTGCCGGGGAAGAATCTCAAAAGAGCAGTACGCCGATATCATCGCAGAGGCCGAGTCCTTTATCACAAAGGGGAGCGCGGGAACCCTGGTGCTGATGAAAGAGCGGATGGAGGCCTGCTCCGAGGCCCTGGATTTTGAAAAGGCCGCCTTTTACCGGGACAGGATAAGCGCCGTAAAGCGTATAAGCGAGCAGCATCAGAGCGTGGTCTTCGCCAATATAGAGGACGGCGACGTTGTTGCGCTGGCCCAAAACGCCAAAGATTGCTGTGTGGCGCTGCTTAAGTTCCGGGGGAAAAGGCTTTTGGATCAGCAGATATTCCAGCTGGGGGAAATCGAGAGCCTACCCGCCGCCCGCTCTGATTTCCTTCTCTCCTGGTACGGGTCGGGAAGGGGCGAAATCCCCGGCGAGATTCTGATAGACGGAGAGCTCGAGGACGAGGAGCTTGTACGGCGCTATCTTCGCGAGGAGCGGGGCAAAAAAACTGAGCTGCGAATCCCCTCGCGGGGGGAAGGGCTAAAGCTCATAAAAATGGCCTCGCAAAACGCGGCCCAGCAGATAGCGGTAAAGCTTGAGCGAACCGGCAGGGAGGTCGCCGCCCTCGATGAGCTTTGCCGCCTTTTGGGGCTTAAAAATCCCCCCGCCTATATAGAGGCCTACGATATATCAAACTACGGCGAGCAGACCAGAGTAGGCGGCATGGTGGTCTTTGAAAACGGCAGGCCCCTTAAATCGGCCTACCGCAGCTTCAACATAAAAACAGTCGAGGGTATAGACGACTACGCCAGCATGAGGGAGATCGTAGGCAGGCGCCTTTCGAGGTATGAAGAGGAAAAGGAAACGGGCCAGGGCTTCGGCCGCCTGCCCGACCTGATTTTACTCGACGGCGCAAAGGGGCATGTGGGCGCCGTCGAGCCTATGGTCAGAGAGATGGGCTTTGATATTCCTGTGTTCGGCATGGTTAAGGATTCGGCCCACCGCACCAGAGCTATAGCCGAAAACGGCGGTGAAATTGCCATAGCCAAAAACCGGGGAGCCTTTTCGCTGGTGACAAAGATTCAGGACGAGGTCCACCGCTATTCCATCACCTTTATGAAGAAAAAGCACACGAAAAGCTCCTTTGAGCTGCGCCTAACCAAAATCCCCGGCATAGGGTACAAGCGGGCGGCGGCCATACTAAAGCACTT
>JAITVF010000101.1 GCA_031285945.1 Oscillospiraceae bacterium | reverse complement strand
TCCCGCGAGGTTGTCCGGGTGGTTACCCCCGGCACCCTGATAGAAGACAACCTGCTTGAGGAGGATATCAACAATTACCTTTGCAGCGTATATATTTCCGAGGATGGCTGCGGCCTTGCCTTCGCGGATATTTCCACCGGGGAATTACGCCTGGCGGAGCCCGATACCTGTGACGATTCGGCTGTAATAAACGAGCTGGGGCAGTATTCGCCCAGGGAAATCATCTTTAATTCGGCGTTCGTGCAAAGGCCGGCCATAGCAAAATTCATGCGCGAAAAGCTCTCTTGCACCGCCGACCTGATGGACGACGAGCTCTACGAGCCGGAAAAGATAAGGGAGGCGGTTCTCGATCACTTTAAGGCGAACAGTCTCGAAGATCTCGGAATGGCCGGGAAGGAGCACTGCGTATTCGCTACGGGTGCGCTGCTCTTTTACCTTAAGGAAACACAGAAGGTAGGGCTCGAAAGGCTCTGCGCAGTAACGGTCCGCCAGGAGTGCCGCTATATGCGCCTTGATGACGGCGCGCGCCGTAACCTGGAGCTTTTATCTACCCTGCGCTCAAAGGAGAAGAAGGGAAGTCTCTTGTGGGCGCTCGACAAAACCAAAACCCCCATGGGCAAGCGTCTGATAAAAACGTGGATAACTCAGCCGCTTATTCATCCGCCCGAAATAGAAAAGCGGCTCAACGCGGTCGAGGAGCTTTTTGATAACGAGCTTCTGCTGAGCTCCCTGCGCGATTCGCTTGGCTGCGTATTTGATCTTGAAAGGCTGTTGACCCGGATAATCTACGGCAACGCCACCCCCCGCGAGTTTGTAATATTAGGCGGAACGCTTGAGAAAATTCAGATTATCAAAGAAGCTCTGGGCTGCGTAAAGTCAAAAAGCCTTACAGCTGTTTTTGAAGAAATCGACATGCTTGAGGATGTTGCCGGCCTTATCTCGGGCGCAATTGTAGAGGCCCCCGGGGCAAGCCTTAAGGACGGCGGCGTAATACGCTCGGAACATAGCGCCGAGCTCGAAGAGCTGCGAAGTATTATGGGCGGGGCGAGGGAAATGCTTACCGCCATGGAGGCGTCCGAGAAGGAAGCCACCGGTATAAAGAATCTTAAAATTGGATTCAATAAGGTATTCGGTTATTATATCGAGGTTACCCGCACAGGCCTTTCGCAGGTGCCCGAGCGGTACATAAGAAAGCAAACTGTCGCAAACGGCGAGCGGTATATAACTCATGAGCTTAAGGAGCTTGAAAATCGCGTGCTGACAGCGGAGGAGGAAGCCCTGAGGCTCGAGGCCGAGCTATTTGAGCGGGTAAGGGTGTCCGTGGCCAAAGAGCTGCACCGGATACAGAAAACCGCGACCGCCATAGCCAGACTGGACGTTTTATGCTCCTTCGCTAGGGTTTCGCTTGACAACCGCTACGTCAGGCCCGAGATTACATCCTCCGATATTATTTCGATCAGGGACGGCCGCCATCCTGTTGTGGAGCTTACCCTTGAGGGGCTGCCCTTTGTTCCCAACGACACGTTGCTCGACGGGGGCAAAAATCAGGCTAACATCGTGACCGGACCCAATATGGCGGGAAAATCCACCTATATGCGCCAGACCGCCCTTATTGTGCTTATGGCTCAGATCGGGTGCTTTATTCCCGCTCTTGCGGCCTCGATAGGCGTAGCCGACGCGATCTACACCCGCATAGGCGCTTCCGACGATCTTTCCTCCGGCCAGTCGACCTTTATGGTCGAGATGGTGGAGCTTTCGCACATTCTCGCAAACGCTACCCAAAAGAGCCTTCTTATCCTGGACGAGATTGGCCGGGGTACCTCTACCTTCGACGGTATGAGCATTGCCAGGGCGGCGCTTGAATACCTGGCTGCCCGCAAAAAACCTGGGGCCAGAACCATGTTTGCCACGCACTATCACGAGCTGACCGAGCTTGAGGACCTTCTGCCGCGGGTTAAAAACTACAACGTCGCCGTTAAAAAGCGCGGGGACGACATAACCTTTCTGCGCAAAATCGTAAGAGGGGGAGCCGACGACAGCTACGGCATCGAAGTCGCGTCGCTGGCTGGGGTGCCGGATTCCGTCATAAAACGCGCCCGCGAGATACTAAGGGACCTGGAGGGCGCGAGGCCTGTCAGAATGAAGGAGCCGCAAAAAAACAGAGAACCGGCCGAAGATTTCCAGATAGCCATGGAGCCGGGGCCCTCCGAGCTGGAAATAAGGCTTGCGCGGCTCGACATAAACACTCTTACCCCCATAGAGGCGCTGACAACTCTGTTCGAGCTCAAGGGGCTTCTTGACCGATAAAATATTTGCCATGGGTGGCGGTAGCTTTGGGAAAGATACATGTACTCGATAAAGCGCTGGCTGAGCTCATCGCTGCCGGCGAGGTGGTCGAGCGTCCGGCCTCGATAGCCAAGGAGCTCATAGAAAACTCTGTCGACGCCGGGGCTAAATCGATAACGGTTGAAATCGAAAAGGGCGGAGTCTCTTTGCTGCGCGTTTGTGACGACGGCTGCGGAATTGCCCGCGAGGATATAAGAACAGCCTTTTTGCGGCACGCCACCAGCAAGATAAGCTCGCAAAAAGACCTTGAGGGAATTACCTCGCTGGGCTTTCGCGGTGAGGCGCTTGCCTCGATAGCGGCTATGTGCCGGGTGGAGCTGACCTCAAAAGCCGGGGATGAAACAGAGGGGACCACCTGCCGCGTAGAGGGGGGAGAGGAGCTTGCCTTTATTCCCGCCGGATGCCCGACCGGAACGATCATAACGGTGCGGGACGTCTTTTACAACACTCCCGCCAGGATGAAATTTCTCAAAAAGGATGTGGGGGAGGGCAACGCGGTCGCCCAGGTGGTGGAAAAGTGCGCCATATCCCACCCGGAAATAGCCTTTCGCTTTGTGCGGGACGGAAAAGTAAGGCTGCAAACCTCGGGCGGCGGAAAGCTTATGCCGGTGATATCCCTCATCTACGGCAGGGATATGGCCGACTCGATGATATCCGTCGCTCATGGAGAGCCTCAGGAGGGGGTCTCTGTCAGCGGGTACGTGACGGATCCCTCCGGCGCCAGACCGGGAAGGACATATCAGAACTTTTATCTTAACGGGCGCTTCGTTAAATCAAAAACCGCCGTGGCGGCACTTGAGGAAGCCTTTAAAACGGTGCTTGGCGGCGGAAAATATCCGGGCTGCGCCATCTTTATCGAGATCGTTCCCTCCCTCGTGGACGTAAACGTCCACCCCGCTAAAACGGAGGTCCGCTTTGCGAATGAGCGGCCGGTATTTCACTGCGTATATCACGCGGTAAAAAACGCGCTGGCCGCTACCCGGAACGGAACGGCGCCACGCCCGCCCGCCGGGACTTCGCGCCCTTACGGCGCTCAGCCGCAATCCGTAATGACCGCCGCCGATTATCTGGCTATTTTTTCCCCGGGGGAGAAAACGGAGCCCCTCTTTAACAGGCCCCTTACTCTGAGGGCTTCGAGGCCCGATATCTATGTCGGCGCCGACGAGGCCGCCACAAAAAGATCCGCGGTGGCTCCCTCGCCGGTATGCGAGGATATTCCCGAGGACAACCGTGGTATAATAATGCAGGTAAACGCAGGAAAATCGGCCTTAAGCGCCACTGTTATTACGCGGCGCGCCGATAGGCTGGAGGAGCCACAGCAGGAGGACAGGTTTATAGGCGAATACGCGGGAACCTATATCCTGCTTGAGCGGGAGGGAAACCTTGTTCTTGTGGACAAGCACGCCGCCCACGAAAGGCTTATATACGAAAAGCTTAAGGAGCGGATAGAATACGGCGACCGCCAGGAGCTCCTCGCGCCGGTTACCGTGACCTTGAGCGGCGAGGAGCATTCCGCCCTGCTGGAAAATCAGCAAAGGCTTTTAGATTACGGCTTTGTTATCGACGATTTTGGCGGAAGCTCCGTAGCCGTGCGGGAAATTCCGCTTGAGCTGGGCGAGCGCGATATCGCCCTTATACTTTCCGACATTGCCGAAAAGCTGATCGCGGGAAAGCAGGATATTACCCCCGATGCCCTCGACAGGCTTTATTTCAGTATAGCCTGCAAAGGAGCGCTGCGGGCCAGGGACAAAAATACTCAGCCCGAGCTTATGGCCATTGTGGACCGGCTTAAGGATAACCCGCAGGTTACTCACTGCCCCCATGGCCGCCCGGTTCAGGCGACGATAACCGCCGCCGAGGTCGAAAAGCTCTTTGGCAGGCGCAAATAGATTGCCACGGTTATTTTTAAACGTACAGGGGGGGGCGCCGATGAGCGGCAGAATTGTAGAAAAGCTTGTAGCCGCCCTGCTTGTGCTGTTTCTGTTCGCCTATGTGGGCGTTCAGGCAAGCCGCCAGTTTTCCATTCCCGTTAAGACCGAAACCGTTTACGAATACACCGTGGCGCAAACCCTTGAGTCTAAGGGTATCGTCTTTCGCGAAGAGCAGGTTATTCCCGGCTCGATGTCGGGGATAGAGAGCGTTCTTTTTGACGATGGCGAGCGGGTGCTTATAGGCCAGCCGGTCGTCGAATATCTGGCCACTAATCAAAGCGGTGGAAATCGCAGTCGCCTCCAGGAGGTGGAGTGGGAGATCGCAATGCTGCGCGAGGCGCAGAACTCGTCGGTAAACCATTTTTCCAACGCCGAGGCGCTGGGCAGAGAGATAAAGCAGCAGCTGGGCTATCTGGTCGGGATGGCGGCAACCGGAAACTACGGGGATCTCGGCGAGGTTCGCCCAAATCTCGTCTCACTGCTCAATAAGCGCCAGATAGCGACTGGCAAGGAATCGAGCTTTCAGCAAAGGCTCGACCAGCTTGAGGCTGAGCTTGATTCGCTGGCCGCTACCGCTGGGCAGGAAACCGACATGGTGGTCGAGGCCCCGGTTTCGGGTTATTACGCAAGGCCAATAGACGGCTACGAGTCGACCCTTTCGCCTGAGCTTGCCGAAACCGCGACTCTTGATGAGTTGCTGGCCCTTTTCGACAGCGTGGACCCGGGGCTAAAAGGCAGCGTGTGGGGCTCGGGAAGAATTATAACCAGCCAAAATTGGTATATCGCCGTAAAAGCGAATAAATACGACGTTCAACGGGTAAGAGAAGGTCAGGCGCTTGAGCTTGTATTTGACGGCGGCGGAGCGGGTATTCCCGCCACGGTAAAGCGAAGGCTTGTATACGGCTCCGAAATGGAGGACGCGGTTCTCATCCTGCATTCCAACTATATAGGCTCCGATACCGTAAGCTTGCGCAACCCCGAGGTTCTGCTTTACTTTGAGGAATTTACCGGGCTGCGTGTTGATTCCTCAAGGCTTCGCTTCGTAGACGGCGTTCAGGGCGTTTATGCGCTTGAAAACAACGTCGTTCACTTTAAACGGGTCGATCCTGTCTACGAGGAAGAGGCTTTTATACTTTCCCGCCAGCCGGTGGACCCATATGATACCAAAACCCTTAGGCAGTACGATCAGATTATAACTAAAGGAACTGATTTGGAAGATGGAAAGGTCTACGACTAGCGTTGCGGAAAACGTAAAAAGAATAACTCATGAAATTGCCGAGGCCGCCATAAGCGCCGGGAGAGACCCTTTGGCAATAGAGCTTATGGCGGTTACCAAAACCCGGACGGCCGGGGAGGTAAACGAAGCCATAGAGGCCGGGGTGAGCCTTCTGGGCGAAAACAGGGCGCAGGAGCTCACGGCCAGATACAAAGACTACCGTGGGGAGGCGAAGATTCACTTTATTGGCCATATGCAAACCAACAAGGTTAAATCTGTCGCCGACAAGGTCGCTATGATTGAAAGCGTCGATTCGCCGCGGCTCGCGAAGGCAATCTCTGACGAATGCGAAAAACTGGGCATAATAATGGATATTCTTGTTGAGATTAACATAGGGGAGGAGACAAGCAAGTCGGGCGTTATGCCGGATGAGGCCGAGAGACTGATAAGGCAAATCGCGCTTTTTCCCGCGATAAGGGTAAAGGGGCTGATGGCAATTCCGCCAGTCCTCAACAAAGCGTTGGAAAATGAGCGTTTTTTTGCCCGTATGCGGCAAATACAAGTTGACATCGAAGAGAAAAAAATAGATAATGTTAGAGTAGGTATTTTGTCTATGGGGATGTCGGAGGATTTTAAGGTCGCCATAAGGCACGGCTCAAGCAGGGTGCGGATCGGAACCGCGCTATTTGGCAACCGAAGCTATGGCTGATTCCGCCTGGGGCCGCCCGGGCATAAGGCCTTAAAATATGTCTTTTATTTTGGGTTTGGAGGTCTCTTGACAGTGGGAATTGTGGATAAATTCAAAAACTTTATCGGATATCCTGACGACGACTATTATGAGGACGACGAGGCGTTTGAAACAAACAGCCAGCCACGCGGCTCGGATGATTATGTTCCGGCGCCGACGAATGACCGTCATTCCAACAAGGTAGTTAATATCGCGGCTACTACTCAGCTCCAGGTGGTGCTGGTTAAGCCCGAGCGCTTTGAGGACGCAAGCTCGATAGCCGACCATCTCAACACAAAGCGCACCATCGTTCTCAACCTTGAGTCGGCCAACAAAGAGGTTACCAGGCGCCTGATCGATTTCCTAAGCGGCGTGGCCTATGCCAATAACGGCCAGATCAAGCGGGTCGCGAACTCCACGTACATCATTACCCCGTTTAACGTAGGCATTATGGGCGACCTTTTGGACGAGCTCGAAAGCAACGGCGTTTTCTTTTAGATGAGCCTGTCGCCGGCTTTTAGCGAGGATAGGGAGCTTGTAACGAGGCTCAATGATTTATGGCGTAGAGCGGAGAGCGGAACCCCGCGTTTTGGCGCGTTTATGGATGAGCGCGCAGTGGCGGTAGCCGAGGCCTTTTGCCGGCGTTCGGGGGTAAACGGCGAGCTATACGGCGGGTTCAACGGAGCCGCGAGAAAAATGGCGGGCTTCTTCCCGCCTTGGCAGGAACCGGAGCTATCCGCTTATCCGATAAAGGCTGTCGAGCTTACGCTGCCTAAGGGCGCGCGGCTCACCCATCGCGATTTCCTAGGGTCGCTGATGTCGCTGCGATTAACGCGGGAGAGCATCGGCGATATTGTACAGGGTGAGGGTAAGTGCCATATTTTCGCGCAGGCAACGGTCGCCCCGGGTAGTATGAACGAGCTGGTCAAGGTTGGGGGATACGGCGTTAAGTGCGGCGAATGCGCCGGCGAGGTTGCTCCCGCAAAGCCCGCTTTTGAGGAACGGCGCGGAACGGTTGCCTCGGCGAGGCTTGACAATATTATAAAGCTGCTGACGGGCTTGTCCCGTGAAAAGGGCGCGGCGCTTATAGCTTCCGATCAGGTAATGCTCAACCACATTGTCTGCCCGGAAGTCGACACAAGGGTTCGCGAGGGCGATATTCTATCGATCCGTGGCCATGGCAGGTTCCGGGTGGAAGAGACTGGGCCCGTGACAAAAAAAGGGCGACTCACAATTGTATGCGCAAAATATACCTAAGGGGGAAAAGGTATGCTGACGCCTGATAATATCCGGAGTAAGCGCTTTGAAAAGGGGATGAGCGGTTATAGGACCGAGGAGGTCCAGCTGTTTCTTAACGAGGCGGCCGACAATTTTAAAAGCCTGCTCGAAAATAACGCGGATATGGACCGCAAGCTGGAGATACTCGCCGAGCAGGTGGAGCGGTATCGGGACGATGAGGAATCTCTGCGCACAGCCCTGATAGGAGCCCAAAAGCTTGGGGACAGCGTAGTGCGCGACGCAAAACGCAAGGCCGAGGCGATTATCGCTCAGGCGACCCGCAAGGCGGAGGAGATACTGGCAGACGCTCAGGCCAGTATTGAGCGCGAGAATATGGCGCTCTCAAAAATGCAGATGGAGGTCGCGAGGTTTAAGGGGCAGATACTCACCCTATATAAGCATCACATAGAGCTGATTCAGGAGATCCCCTACGACGAAGGCGACCTGCCAGACGCTCAGGACGGAGCCGATATCCACTTTGTAGCCAATATAGGCGAAAAGGTTGAAATAACTCAGGAGGACCCGGAAGGGGAGGAGGCCTTCGATTTCAGCTTTGAGAACGTTTCCGACGATCTGGACGGCACCAGGGTGTTTGACGTGGAGGAGATTCCGCGGCGCAAATCCGCCTCCAGGTTCGGAACGTTGCGCTTTGGAGACGAATACAACCTTACCCGCAAGGAATAAAACGCGTATCGCGGCACAGACAGGCCGAACTCATATTAGTATACAGGAGAATTATAAAATGCCGGAGGACTACAACACCACCCTCAATTTGCCCAAAACGGAGTTCCCCATGAGAGCCGGGCTGCCTCAGCGGGAACCCACCATGCTCGAACAGTGGGAAAAGGACCGCCTTTATTACAATATGGTGGAAAACAACAAGGGTAAGCCCCTCTTTGTGTTTCATGACGGCCCCCCATACGCAAACGCCGATATACATCTGGGAACGGCGCTGAACAAGGTATTAAAGGACGTTATAGTCCGCTATAAGAATATGACCGGATATCTTTGCAGCTACGTTCCCGGCTGGGACTGCCACGGGCTCCCGATCGAGCTAAAAGCTATGAAGGAAATCGGGCTTAAGGAAGCGTCCGACCCGGTAAAGCTCCGCAGGCACTGCCGCGACTTTGCCCTTTACCATGTGGAAAACCAGAAAAAGCAGTTTAAACGTCTGGGAACCCTTGCTAACTACGACGACCCTTACCTGACTCTTACCCCCGACTATGAGGCCCTGCAAATCGAAATTTTTGGCGACATGGCCGAAAAGGGCTACATCTACAAGGATCTTAAGGCCGTTTACTGGTGCGCCGAATGCACGACCGCTCTGGCGGAGGCCGAAATTGAATACGAGGAAGACCCCTGTGATTCCGTCTATGTCAAGTTTCAGGTGAAGGACGACAGAAACGGCGTCTTTAAAAGGATGGGCGCGGCCGATCTTTCTAAAACTTACGTCCTTATATGGACTACCACGACCTGGACTCTGCCGGCAAACCTCGCCATCTGCCTTGGCCCCGATTTTGAGTATGTGATGGTTGAGGCTTCGGGCGAATACTATGTGATGGCCAAAGAGCTTGTCGCGTCGACAATGGAAGCGGCGGGCGTAGGCGAATATAAGCTTCTGGGCAGCGCAAAGGGAAATGAGTTTGAGTTCAGCTCATGCCGGCACCCCTTCCTCGAAAGGGATTCGCTGCTTATAGTAGGCGGTCATGTAACCCTTGAGTCGGGCACCGGCTGCGTTCACACCGCTCCCGGCCACGGAGTAGAGGACTTTGACATTTGCCGCAATTATGATGAAATTGGCGTGGTGGTCCCGGTGGACGACCACGGAAAAATGACCGCGGAAGCGGGCGACTTTATCGAAGGGGTGACTACCGAAAAGGCCAACGGCCTCATTCTTGAGCGCCTTAAGGAAAGCGGACACCTGTTCGCTAAGAAGCATATGATACACCAGTATCCCCACTGCTGGCGCTGCAAGAAGCCGATACTCTTTCGCGCGACCGAGCAGTGGTTCTGCTCGGTTGAGGATTTCAAAAAAGAAACCGTAGACCAGATAGGAACCGTAAAGTTTATCCCCGAGTGGGGACGCGGCCGGATGACCGGCATGGTGGAGGACCGCAGCGCCTGGTGCCTTTCCC
>JAITVF010000081.1 GCA_031285945.1 Oscillospiraceae bacterium | reverse complement strand
CCAGAGGCGGGGGAAGCAATAGAAAGAAGCATTTTAAATGCGAAGTAGTATAAAATCGCGGAGTAGTATTATTCCCCGAGGATTTCCTCTACGGCCGCGATACAGGAGTCGACCTCCTCCTCGGTGTTAGCGGCGGAAAGGGAAAACCTTACAGTCCCGCCGGGAAAGGTCCCTAGGGTTTTGTGGGCGTTTGGCGCGCAGTGGAGCCCGCAGCGGGTGAGAATGCGATACTCCTCGTCAAGCCGGCTGGATAGGTCGGCGTTGTCGAGCCTTGTAAAATCCGCCGAGACTATGGCGGCTCTTTTGCTCCAGTCCCCCGTTCCCAAAAGCCGGACCCCACGCATACCCGAAAGCCCCTCCTCCAGGCGGCGGGCCAGGGAGATTTCCCGCGCCTTTACAGCCTCGGTCCCCGTCTGCAAAATCTGGCCCAGCGCGGCGTTAAGGCCGTATATTCCCGGCAGGTTAAGGGTACCCGCCTCAAACCGGTCGGGCAGGAAGGGAGGTATCTCCTCAGAATCGGAGAGGCTGCCTGTTCCCCCCGCTATAAGGGGCTCTACCTCGGCCGCAAAATCCCCGGCGATTACAAACCCGCCTATGCCCTGGGGCCCCAAAAGCCCCTTGTGGCCGGTAAAGGCCAGCGCGTCGATCTTCATTTCAGCCATGCTTATGGGAAAAACCCCGGCGGTCTGGGCGCTGTCGACTATAAAGCGAAGCCCGTTGTCCTGCGCGATTTTTCCCAGCTCCGCCACAGGCAGCAAAGTTCCGCATACATTGGAGGCGTGGGTTACGCATATGGCCCTTGTCTCCTTTTTTATAAGGGGAAGGGCGGCGGCGGGATCAAGAGCGCCGGTATCGTCGCAGGGGATTCGCGAAAAAGTTACCCCCAGCTTTTCAAGCTGACGCAAGGGGCGCATGACGGCGTTGTGCTCCATCGCGGAAACCAGGATATGATCCCCCGGGCGCAGATACCCCTTGAGCAGGGCGTTTAGCGCGGCGGTTACGTTTGCCGCAAAGACAACATGCCTGGCCCCCGGCCCGTTTACAAGGCGGGAAAGCCGCTCCCTCGCCTCTAAGGCTACGGTGGCGGCCGCAAAGGCGTCGGCGTAGCCCCCCCGTGAAATATTGCAGCCCACCTCCTCCACAAAAAGCCGCATGGCCTCGCTAACCCCCGGCGCCTTGGGAAAGGAGGTGCTAGCGTTGTCGAAGTATATCCGCCTGTCCATAATGCAGACCTCCCACTCTGTTTTAATCTACCGTTCATTCTACAACGAACGGCGGGGCAAATCAATGGGCTTATAAAAAACAGGGGGTCAAAACACCCGGCTATAGAAAAACCCTATAGCCAGCCCCCTGGGGATAGAAATTATCAATTTTAATTATCGCCACTTTCGCGCTATAATAAAGCTGCGGCGCTTGTTAACTATTTAACGGAAAGGTGTGTAAAAAATGACGGAGAAAAGAAATCTGCTGATTGGCGGCGGCCTTGTGGGAGCCGTCGCGGTTGTGCTGGTGGCACTCGGCAACCCCGCGAATATGGGGTTCTGCATAGCCTGCTTCCTTAGGGATATAGCGGGGGCGGTGGGGCTCCAGCGGGCCGAGGTCGTACAGTATCTGCGCCCCGAGATTCCGGGGCTTATTCTTTGTGCTTTTATAATGGCCCTCTTTAAGAAAGAGTTTAGTGTCCGGGGCGGATCCTCCCCGGTTTTGCGCTTTGCCATAGGCTTTATTGTAATGGTGGGGGCGCTCGTGTTTCTGGGCTGCCCCTACCGTATGATCCTGCGCCTGGCGGGCGGCGATCTGAACGCACTTATCGGCCTTTTGGGCTTTGTTGCCGGAATATGCGCGGGGGTCTTTTTTCTGAACAGGGGCTTTAGCCTGGGCAAAACCGTGGCGATGCCTCGCAAGACCGAGGGCCTTGTTATACCCATTTCGGCCGTAGTCCTTCTTGCGCTTCTTCTTGCGGGGGGCGCCGGCGTTCTTATCTTTAGCGAGAGCGGCCCCGGCTCCCAGCACGCGCCGGCGCTGGCGGCGCTGGCGGCGGGCCTTTTAGTGGGCGCGATCGCCCAGCGGGTGCGGCTATGCATGGTTGGCGGAATCAGGGATATGCTCCTGTTTAAGGACCCCACTCTGCTTATGGGCTTTATAGCCGTTCTTGTAGTGGCGCTTGTCGGCAATATTATAACCGGGCGCTTTAATCCCGGCTTTTTAGAGCAGCCGGTCGCCCATACCGACGGCCTGTGGAACTTTCTGGGCCTTGCCGCTGTGGGCTTCGGCTCGGCTCTTTTGGGCGGCTGCCCCCTTCGCCAGCTTATCCTGGCGGGGGAGGGCAACTCAGATTCCGGGATAGCGGTGCTTGGAATGCTGGTAGGCGCGGCCTTCTGCCACAACTTTGGGCTCGCCTCGTCGGCTGCGGGAACAACCCCTAACGGCAGAATCGCCGTGGTTCTGGGGCTTGTGATCCTCTGCCTTGTGGGAGTTATGAACTCGGGCCTTGCGGGAGGCAAAAGCAAAGCTTCCTCGAGATCCGCAAAAAGGGAGGCATAGATAAAATGGCCTCTGTAACCGACGCGCGCGGTCGCTCCTGCCCCGAACCTGTAATAATGACAAAGGCGGCACTTGCACAAAGGCCCGATTGCTGCGAGGTACTGGTGGATAATCAAACGGCGCTGGGCAACGTTACACGCTTCGCTAAAAATCAGGGCTACGCCGCAACCTTCAGGGAAGAGGGCGAATTCTTCCGCGTAAGCCTCAGAAGGGCCTGACCGGGATGACTTATATGGCGACCTTTTTCACCCACTTTGACGCCGTTAGCTTTGCGAGGAGCCTGACGGCGGAGGGTATAGCCGCCAAGGCGAGGCCGGTGCCCCGCGCGGTGAGCTCCTCGTGCGGGACAGCCGTTCAGTTTGAGGGGGAAAAGCTTCCCGGGCCCGCTCTTCTCGCCGATGTTGACCGGATATATATTATGGCGGGCGGCGGCTACCGGCCCGTATACGGTGAGGATGGCGAGTAAACCGCTTTTTTATCGAACAGCCGGCCGGATACGTTATAACGCATCCGGCCGGCTGTTTTTAATGTGTACCCAAAGTTAAAGACTAATACTACCCTGCATTTAAAATACTTCTTTCTATTGATCTCCCCGCCTCTGGCGGTGAAGCAATAGAGTAATATTATAAAAGCATTTTATTTGCGGATTAGTATAAAGACTAATACTACCCTGCCGGGATATTCTGTGGTATTATATTACAGGCGGAGCAGTATAAGGGGGTAAGGGCAATGAGCGACGGTCGGCTTAAGAAGCTTGTGTCAAACACGGCGCTTTTCGGGATATCTACCGCCGCGGCAAAGCTTATTTCTTTTTTGATGCTGCCGGTATATACTGGGATTCTGGATACCGGTCAGTACGGCCTGGCCGATACGGTTTTTCACACCGGCATATTTCTTATCCCCGTAATAAGCCTTTGCGTTCACGAATCGGTCATACGCTACGGGATGGAAAAGAATTTTCGCCGCCGCGATATTTTTACAACCGGGGTGCTGGTGATACTGGGCGGGCTTGCGCTGCTGGTGATACTTTCGCCCTTTTTGCGCAAGATAGAGCTTGTGCCAAAGCCCATGTGGCTGATAATATGCTTTTGCCTTATGTCGGCCCTTAGGTCTACCGTTACGGGCTTTGTGCGGGCAAGCGGCTTTACCCGGCTCTTTGCGCTGGATGGAATAGTTACCACCGTTTTAACGGCGGGGCTTAGCCTTTTGTTTTTGCTGGTCTTTAAGCTTGGGGTTACGGGATTTGTTCTGGGAACCGTAGCGGCCGACGCGTTTTCGGCCCTTTCTATGATAATAACGCTGCGGCTCTACCGTTTTTTTCGCCCCGGGGGGCTATACAGGCCCGCCCTGCGCGAGATGCTGCGCTACTGCGTCCCCCTTGTGCCGACAGCCATATTCTGGGCGGTTACCAATCTTTCGGACCGGTTTTTTATCACCGCCATGGTAGGGATCGACGCCACCGGCCTCTACGGCGTATCGGCCCGCATCCCCACGCTGATAACCCTTGTTTCCACCGTTTTTATTCAGGCGTGGCAGATTTCGGCCTTTGACGGGTACTCGGCCAAAAAGGAAGCCGCGCGATTTTACTCAACCGTTTACCGCTGCTACTCAACCCTTATATTTCTGGCGGCGTCGGCGGTTATTCTTTTGTGCAAGCCCCTTACGGTATTCCTCTCGGATCCTTCGTATCACGAGAGCTGGCGATATGTTCCCTTTTTGCTTTTGGCCGTGGGGTTTTCTTGCCTGGTTACTTTTTTGGGAACGATCTACAACGCGGCCAAAAAGAACGCTATGGTAACCGTTACCACCTTTATAGGCGCGGGGATAAATATTTTGCTAAACTGGCTGCTTATACCAGATTACGGCCCCACAGGCGCCGCCTTCGCGACCTATGTGAGCTATCTGATCGTATTTATAGTCCGCGCGGCGGACACAAGGCGCTACCTGCGGATAGATATACAGCCCTTCAGGCTTATTATAATCGTTCTGCTCCTGCTGGGCCAGTGCTACATAGCCCTTGCGGAGGTAAAGCTGTGGGTGCTCTGGGAGGCTCTGATTTTTCTCAGCCTGGCCCTGTTAAACCTGGGGAATATCACCTATCTTGTAAAAAGCGCGATGGCGATTGTTTTTCCCGCAAAAAAGCTAACGGCCAGAGACTAATACTACGAACTATTTGACAATTCCCGCGTTTTTGCTGTACAATAAGTATAATATAACCAATCAAGTGGGGGAAGGTCATGCGGCTTATAAGATGGACCCTGCTTTTGCTCTTGCTGGCGCTGGTTTTTGGGCTCTGCTCCTGCCGTGAGGAGGCCCTTCCCGCCGCCGCCTCCGTTTCTGAGGAGACGCCGGCCCCGGAGGCTGAGCCCGACCCGGAATACCCCGTTGTGGCGGGGGGCGCGTCCCTCAGCGCAAGGCCCGGCAGGGTTATCTCCCTTTCGCCGGCCATTACCGAAAAGCTGTGCGATCTGGGGTACGAGGGCCGGGTAGCCGGAGTATCCGATTACTGCGACTACCCCCTTTCAATAACCAGCCTTCCCCGCTTCGGCACAGCCCAGCTCCCCGATATAGACGAGATTGTCGGGGCCGGGCCTCAGCTTGTTTTTTCCTCTACCCAGCTTTCGGTGGATAACACCAAGGCCCTTTCGGACGCGGGAATCCCCGTGGCGGTTTTGCCCCAGATCG
>JAITVF010000053.1 GCA_031285945.1 Oscillospiraceae bacterium | reverse complement strand
AGCGGAGCCGATTCAAGGTGCGGCTTTGTTATCAGCGTGATCGCCTCGGCCGAGCTCAGGCTTAAAAGAATTATGATAAGAGACGGTCTTACCCGCGAGGACGCTCTTCTCAGGATGGGCGCGCAGCATGACGACGACTTTTACGTCTCGCGCTCACGGTATATACTCCGCAACGAGGGTAGCGAATATGCGCTGGCGGCGCAGACCCGGGCGATTCTTGACGAAATAGGGCTTTTGGGGGAGGCGGGGCCGTGAGGGGGCGTTTTGTGTCGCGCGCCATAACCGCGTTGCTTTTGGGTACAATGATTTTTGCGGGTTTTGCGCTGCGATATTCAACCCGCGAATTCTGGCGGGCGGCTTACCCCGTACGTTACCGTGAGAGCGTTCTGCGAGAAAGCGGAGAGACTGGACTCGATCCCGCGTTTATATTAGCCGTAATCCGCTCTGAGAGCGGGTTCGACCCGGGCGCGGTCTCCTATGTGGAGGCGAGGGGGCTCATGCAGATAACCGAGGAAACATTTGAGTGGGCAAAATACCGCACCGGCGACACCGAAACGCTGCACTACGACGAGCTCTTTGAGCCCGCGACCAATATACGCTACGGAGCCGCGATTTTAAGGCTGCTGCTAGACGAATTCGGCGGGGAGCGGGAAGCTCTCGCCGCCTATCACGCGGGGCGGGGAAGGGTAAACGAGTGGCTTTCAGACAGCCGGTATTCAAATGAGGGCAGGGAGCTTTCCGTCATCCCCTCGGCGGTTACGGGCGGCTATGTGGATAAGGTTTTGCAAACAAGGGATCGGTACCGGTCTCTTTATGACTTTGGTGAATGATACGCAAGGGAAAGGATGAAGGTCAATGGCAAATCAGGCTAAAACCCCGGGCGAGCTTCTGGCTGAAAGGCTGGCGTATAAGCCGGAGAACAGCGGCATCCGCTATACGGACGAGGAAATGGGAAGGGTAACGGACTTCTGCGAGGGCTACAAGCGCTTTCTGGACGCCGCCAAGACGGAGCGGGAGGCTGTGGAATGGACCGTTAAGCTTCTTGAGAAAAACGGATTCGTTCCCTTTGACCCCGGCGCCAGGTATAAGGCGGGCGATAAGGTATATCTTTCCGTTAAGGGCAAGGCTGTCATCTTTTCGGCAATAGGCCTAAAGCCGCTTTCCGAGGGGGTAAGGATAGTCGCGAGCCACGTGGATTCTCCCCGCATCGATTTAAAGCAGCGCCCCCTTTACGAGGAAGCTCAGTTCGCGATGCTTAAAACCCACTACTACGGCGGAATCCGCAAGTACCAGTGGGTGGCGGTGCCCCTCGCGTTACACGGCGTCGTCGTCAAAAGGGACGGCGAATCGGTATCCGTAAATATTGGCGAGGATGACGGAGATCCGGTGTTTGTAATCAACGATCTGCTGCCTCATCTTTCTCAGGAGCAGAACAAGCGCACTCTTCCCGAGGGGATAAAGGGAGAAGAGCTCAACGTTCTGGTGGGTTCGCTGCCCTTTAGGGACGACAGGGCAAGCGAAAAGGTAAAGCTCAATATCTTAAATATTCTCAACGAAAAATACGGCGTCACAGAGGCCGATTTCATTTCGGCCGAGCTTTGCCTTGTACCCGCCGCCAAGGCGAGGGACGTGGGCTTTGACCGCTCAATGATCGGCGCATATGGCCACGACGACCGGGTTTGCGCATACACCTCGGTCATGGCGGGGCTCGATAATCTTTCCCCTGAGTACACTTGGGTAAATATCCTGGCCGATAAGGAAGAAATCGGCTCCGACGGCAATACGGGCCTTCAGGGCAGGTACCTGGAGTACTTTATCTGCGATCTGGCTGCCGCTCAGGGCCTTGAGGGCCGCGGGGTGCTCCAAAGGAGCGAATGCCTTTCCGCCGACGTCAACGCCGCCTTCGACCCCACATTTCCCGACGCCTTCGAAAAGAAAAACACCTGCTATATAAACTACGGCACAGTCATGACCAAATACACCGGCTCCAGGGGCAAAAGCGGCTCCAGCGACGCTTCGGCGGAGTTCGTGGGCAGAGTGCGCCGAATCTTTGAGGACGCGGGCGTGCACTGGCAGACGGGGGAGCTGGGCAAGGTGGACGGCGGCGGCGGCGGAACGGTAGCCAAATTTATCGCTAACCTCGGCCCCGATGTGGTAGATATTGGAGTGCCGGTTCTTTCTATGCACGCGCCATGCGAAATAGTGGGTAAAACCGACGTTTACAGCACCTGGCGGGGTTTTTCGGCCTTTATGGGCGCTAAAGGCTGACTTAAAGGCCTTGATACAAAAAACGCCTGCTGCTATAATGCAGGTAAAGAGAGCAGCATAAACGTCTGCCGTTCTCCCCGCCGGGTGAGTCTGTCAACCGGCGGGCGGGGCGGCGTGCGGGCTTTGGGGGAAAGGCATGAATATAATTATCGTTGGCGACGGCAAGGTAGGCTATACCCTTGCCGATCAGCTGGGGATGGAAGGCCATAACATTACGGTAATCGACCGCAACGAAAAGAATCTTCGCCATACTATGGAGACGCTGGACGTCATGGGTGTGCTGGGGAACGGCGCCTCCTCCTCGGTCCAGATGGAGGCGGGAGTGCAAAACGCCGATATTGTAATCGCTTCTACCTCGGCGGACGAGACCAATATGATCTGCTGCCTGACGGCCAAAAGCCTTGGCGCAAAAAATACCATAGCCCGCATCCGAAACCCGGAGTATATGGCTCAGCTGGGTATGCTCAAGGAGCAGTTCGGCCTTTCCATGACGGTAAACCCCGAGCTTGAGGCGGCGAGAGAAATCGCGAGGGTCATAAAGTTTTCGCCGGCCGCGGGAATCGAAACCTTTTCCAAGGGCAGGGTGGAGCTCATTGAGTTCCGCTTGGGCGACAACTGCCTCCTGGCGGGAAAAAAGCTTTCGGAGCTTCATCTCGCGACAGATACCCGCGTTCTTATCTGCGCAGTAAATCGTGACGACGAGGTAATCATTCCTGACGGAAGCTTTGTCCTTAATGCCGGCGACCACATACATATTACCGGCGAAACGCGCGATATTTCAAAATTCCTGCGCTCTATCGGCGAAAATGAAGGCTTTAAGATCCGCGCGATCATGATTGTGGGGGGCGGGCGGATCGGATATTACCTCGCTAAAATGCTCGACGACCGGGGCATAGACATAAAGATTATCGAGATCAACGAGGCCCGCTGCGAGGAGCTTAGCGACCTTTTGCCCAGGGCCGCTATAGTGTGCGGAGACGGCTCCGAGATAGAGCTGCTTGAGTCGGAGGGGCTCGAGGATATGGACGCTTTTGTGGCGCTGACCGGTTTTGATGAGGAAAACCTCATAATGTCGATGGTGGCCAACCACAAAAAGGTGCCCAAGATCGTAACCAAAACAGGGCGATTCAAATACGTATCCCTTATAAACCGTATGGGCATCGACACCGTGGTCAACCCCAAGATGACCACCGCGAGCCAGATTGTTCAGTATGTGCGGTCCATGCAGAATTCCGTAAGCCTAAGCAATATAAAGACCCTGCACAAAATTGTTGACGGCAAGGCCGAGGCCGTTGAGTTCGCGGCCAACGGCAACACCCGCCATCTCGACGTGCCCCTCTCAAAGCTCAGTCTTAAGAAAAATCTTCTTATCGCGGTTCTTGTGAGGGCGGGCAAGGTCATTATCCCCCACGGCAAGGACAGCATACAGAAGGGCGACAGCGTAATAGTGGTGACCGGCGGATCCCATCACCTTAGAGATCTCAACGATATCTTCAGCGAAGAGTAAGGACAGGATATGAACTATAAACTGGTCGGCAACTACCTTGGCAAGGTGATGGTCTTGCTGGCGGCGATTCTTGCGCTGCCCGTTATAATTGCTATAATCTATCGGGATTTCGAAGCGATAAGAGCGTTTCTCATCACGATCGGCATTCTTGTCCTGGGCGGGATTCCCCTCGCGCGCGTTAAATTCGACGACCACAAGCTCTATGCAAAGGAAGGGCTTGTGGTGGTGGCGATAAGCTGGCTCGCGCTTTCCTTTTTTGGGGCGCTCCCCTTTTATTTCAGCGGGGAGATCAAAGGGCTTGTCAACTGCATATTTGAGTCGGTTTCGGGCTTTACCACCACCGGCGCCAGCATAGTGCCCGATGTGGAGGTTCTTTCGGCCGGGATAATCTTTTGGCGCAGCTTTACCCACTGGATCGGCGGAATGGGCGTACTTATCTTTCTTATGGCCATAGTTCCGACAGCGGCGGGAGAAAGGGCGCTCAACGTCATGAAGGCGGAGTCTCCGGGGCCCTCTCCCGGCAAGCTGGTGCCAAGAATGCGCCAGAGCTCGAAGATACTCTATATAATCTACCTTGTGATGACCCTGATCGAAACCGCCCTTCTCCTTTTTGGCGGCATGAGCTTTCTTGATTCTATCGTCATCGCCATGGGCACAGCGGGAACAGGCGGATTTTCGCCCATCAACGGCACGATGGCCCTTTATAACAGCGCCTTTTGCGATGGCGTTATCACCGTGTTTATGATACTTTTCGGCGTTAACTTCACAATTTATCATCTTTTGCTTCTGCGCAAGTTCGCGGGCGCCCTGCGAAACGAGGAGTGGGTTACCTATTTGGGGATAATCGCGACTTCGACCGTGCTGATTACAATTAACCTGACGGCGTCCTCTGTTTACGAGACTGCGGGCGAGGCGTTTCGTTACGCCGTGTTTCAGGTCGCGTCCTTTATGACCACAACCGGCTACGCCTCTATCGGGTTTGGAAACTGGCACGCCTTCAGCAAAAACATCCTCTTTATGCTTATGTTTGTAGGCGGCTGCGCGGGCTCAACCGCGGGCGGAATAAAAGTCTCAAGAATCAACATTATGATCAAGGAGTGCAGGCGTACCATAGGCCAGATTGTCCGCCCACGCGCGGTAGAGGTGGTAAAATTCGACGGCAAGCCGGTTGAAAAAAGCATAACTCAGTCGGTCTGCCAGTATGGAATTGTCTGCGCGCTGCTGTTTTTTGCCACCGTCTTTGTACTTACGCTGGAAAACCTGGATATGGAGTCTACCTTTTCGGTGGCCGCTACCGCTATAAACAACGTGGGAGCCGGGTTTGGCATAATCGCGCCGGGCGGCGCGGGCCTTGGCGGATTATCGGCGCTCAGCAAGCTTACCATGAGCATGAGCATGCTTCTTGGCCGGCTCGAGTTTTACCCCATTATGATCCTTTTCGCGCCCCGCACCTGGAAAAGAGTTTAGGTAAACGCCGCGCAACAACGCAAAACAAGAAAAGATCGGCGGTTACTTAGCGACAGGAGGTATTTAAAGTGTTGATAGGCACGCTTAGGCTTAAGCTGAGTCTTTCGTGGGCACAATCTCTCAAGGATAAGCGCATGATGGTCAAGAGCCTCTGCGCCAAGCTTCGGGACAAGTTTCTGGTATCGGTTGCCGAGGTGGATGAGCTTGACGTTATCAAGACCGCGGTGATAGGGGTCGCCTGCGTGGGGAACTCCACCGCTCATCTGGACAGCGTTCTCGATCACATCATAGTCTGGG